>JAEWHZ010000264.1 GCA_023387585.1 Pseudomonadota bacterium | reverse complement strand
ATCAGTTGCGCACCAGCCTTTGGCTCAGCTCGGGCCAGCGCTCCAGCCCGTTCTGCGCCGCCCGGTCGGGCGCCATCAGGAACGCCTCGCGATTGGCCACCGAATAGAACAGATAGAGCCGCTGCTTGAACACGGCGAAGATTTCCGCCCGCCCCTGCGCCAGGAACCCCCGCGCCACCCCCATGCCGTCATGCCCGCCATATTGCGGCGCATAGATTTCCGGCGCCCGGCGAAAGATCTCGTAATTGGCGTCCGAGGCGAAATACCACGCCGCCCCCTGCCATTCATAAGCCCGCGCCCCATCGCCCGGCAGCGGCTGCGGCTCGGTGAAGTAGGACACCGGATCGTACCCGCCCAGCGCCAGCCCGCTCAGCGGATCGACGACCACCAGCCCCGCCGCCCGCACCGGCAGCGCCAGCAGCATGAAAATCAGTACGGTTAATATTCGTTTAGAGATTTGCGTTAGCATCACGTGCATCCGGGCGGCTGCCTATGGGCCGCGTCCGCCACGATAGCGCCACACCCTTAAGGGCTGTTTAGCTGTAAAGAGGAGTTGCCCATGCTCAGACGCGCCGCGCTCGTGATCCTGGCCCTGATCGGCCTGAACCTGGCCCCGCTGGCCACCGTCCGGCCCGCGCTCGCCCAGGCGGGCTCGGTCGGCGATACCTATTCGGGCAACGACCTCGTCGCCAAGGGCGGCGAGTTCTTCGGCTCCGCCGCCCAGGGCCTCGCCTCGGTGGTCGAGCGTGCCGTCTCCGAGTTCGGCCTGCCCAACGGCTACATCCTCGGCGAGGAAGGCTCGGGCGCCATCTTCCTCGGCGTGCGCTACGGCGAAGGCACGCTCTACACCCGCAATGCCGGCACCATGCCCATCTACTGGCAGGGCCCCAGCCTCGGCTTCGACTTCGGCGGCGACGGCTCCAAGGTCATGATCCTCGTTTACAACCTCAACACCGTGCAGGACGTGTTCGGCCGCTTTCCCGGCGTCGACGGCTCGGCCTATGTCGTCGGCGGCGTCGGCATGACGGTGATGAAGGTGCGCGACGTGGTGCTGGTGCCGATCCGCTCCGGCGTCGGCGCCCGGCTCGGCATCAATGTCGGCTATCTCAACTTCACGCCCCAGCCCACCTGGAACCCGTTCTGAGGCACGCCGCCGGCCCGCTTTCATGCCGGCCATGTCCGCGTTTCAGGTGACGCGCGCCCGCCGAGCGGTTAGGGTTAACATCTGCTGAGCGTGGCGTTTCCCCCGCTTGGCTGAGATGTTGGCGATCCCCCGCCGTCCGCCGCTTGGGAGCCCTGGCCCGATGCCCATCGAGAACGCCATGTACTTTGCCCTTGGGGCGCTGGTCACGGCGCTTGTCGGGCTCGTCATCATGCCGGCGGTCTGGCGGCGCGCGGTCCGGCTCACCAAGCGCCGCATCGAGGCGGCCACCCCCATCACCATGGCCGAGTTCCGCGCCGACAAGGATCAGTTGCGCGCCGAATTCGCCCTGTCGACCCGCCGGCTCGAGATGAATGTCGAGCAGTTGCGCAAGCGGCTGTCCGAGCAGTTGCAGGAGATGAACCACAACGCCGCCGACGTCGCCGCCGTCAAGGCCGAGCGCGAGCGGCACGCCGAGGTGGTGCGCGAGCTCGAGGCGCGCGAGGCCGAGCTCAAGGACCGCATCCTCGACCTCGAGCGCCAGACCACCGATCTCAGCCAGCGCCTGCGCATGCGCGAGCGCGAGCTCGGCGCCAGATCCAGCGAGGTCGAGGTGCTGCGCGACAGCGTGCGCGGCGCTTCCCCGCGCGCCGACACCATCGCCTCGGCCGAGCTGACCGGCGATTACGAGCAGGATATCGATCGCCTGACCACCGCCATCGCCATCGAGGCGCGCCGTGCCGACGTGCTGGAGGATCAGGTGCGCGGCCTGATCGGCCAGCTCGAGAAATCCGACCGCCGCACCGCCGACGCCAATGCCGCCATCGCCCAGCTCCATCAGGTGCTCAGCCGCAAATCCGATGCCTCGCGCGACGAGAGCAGCGAGCTCGTCGCCGCCGAGGCCCGCATCGCCAATGCCGAGAACCGCCTGACCTCGCTGCTCGCCGAGACCAGCCAGATGGTCGAGAACGCCGAGGGCCGCGCCTCCCAGCTCCTTGCCGAAAAGCTCACCCTCGAGGAGGAGCTGGCCGGGCTGCGCGACAAGGTCGGCTCGGTCGAAAGCACCATCCTCGCCGACTGGGACACCGAGCGCATCGAGCAGGCGCATCTGCGCGAACGCCTCAACGACATCGCCGGCCATGTCAGCCGGCTGGTCTATGCCGTCGAAACCGGATCTTCCCCGCGCGAGGAATCCGGCGAGGTCGAGGAGGAAAGCCTGTTCGACCGCGTGCAGCGCTTTTCCGACGAGGACCTCGGCGAACCCGCCGACACCGAACCCTCGAGCCGCCTCACCGACCGCATGGCCGCCCTGCGCGAGCTCCAGGGCCACTGAGAAGCCCAACCACACGGGCTGTCACCCCGACGGGCGGCCGGGGGCCTATCCCCCACGCGGGTTGTCACCCCGGCGCAGGCCGGGGCCTATCATGAGAGGATTGCCCTGAAACACCATCGCAGCGGTTGACGGTTTTGGAGATAGGCCCCGGCCTCCCGCCGGGGTGACACGCAGCGCGTTGTTGAAAAGCCGCCCCGCCCCCCGCAATCCGCACAGGCACCGCACCACCCTTACTCCCCGATCACCACCTGCCGCGAAATCTCGCCCGTGCCGCCGTCGAACACCGCCAGCACGGTCTCGCCGTCCAGCACATACATCACCTGTATCTCCCCGCCCGCCGCCAGCGCCGAAACCACCTCCGCGCCCGCCGGCACCGCGACCCGTTCGGCAAAAACCGGCGTCGGAGGCGGCGGATCGCGGGTCAGGCGATAGACAAGTGCGATGCCGATCGCCATAAAGCCGAGCAACAGGATACCCATCGATATGGCGAAGGAGCGCCGGGCCCTGGCCATGACGGCCTGGGCTTCCGGGCTCAGCGGCGTGTCGGCTGCGCTCTGAGGATCGCTCATGCACGAAGACTCCGAAGACGAGGTGGTTCAGATCACCCTTGTGGTGGACGCGGACACGGCCGGCGGCCGCCTCGATGCCGTTCTCGCCCGCGCCTGGCCCGAGGTGAGCCGCAACCGCGTCAAGGACCTCATCCTCGGCGGCGCCGCGCGGATCGGCACGCGCCAGATCGCAGAGCCCAGCTATCGCGTCAAGGCCGGCGAGACGATCACGCTCACCGCCCCGCCTCCCGAAGACCCCGATCCGCAGCCCGAGGATATCCCGCTCGACATCCTGTTCGAGGACGATGCGCTGATCGTCATCGACAAGCCGGTCGGCATGGTCGTCCATCCCGCGCCCGGAAGCTGGACCGGCACGCTGGTCAACGCCCTGATCCATCATTGCGGTCCCAGCCTCAAGGGCATTGGCGGCGTGCGGCGCCCCGGCATCGTCCATCGGCTCGACAAGGACACCTCCGGCGTCATGGTCGCCGCCAAGACCGAGCAGGCTCACAATCATCTCGCCGCCCAGTTCGCCGATCACGGCCGCACCGGGCCGCTGCACCGCGCCTATGTCGCCTTCGCCTGGGGCATGACCCAGACCGCAACCGGCACCGTCGACGCCCCCATCGGGCGCGACGCCCATAACCGGCTCAAGCAGGCCGTGCGCCGCGACGGGCGCGAGGCCATCACCCATTATGCGGTGACCAGCCGCCATGGCGGCGAGGGCTGGGACATCACCCGGCTGGTCTGCGCGCTCGAAACCGGGCGCACCCACCAGATCCGCGTGCACATGGCCCATATCGGCCATCCGCTCGTCGCCGACCGCATCTATGCCGCCGGCTATGCCACCAAGATCAACAAGCTGCCCGAAGGCCCGCGCGTCGCCGTCGCGGCGCTCCACCGTCAGGCGCTGCACGCCGCCGAGCTCGGCTTCGAGCACCCGGTGACGGGCGAGGAAATGCTTTTCGAATCGCCCCTGCCCCCAGACCTCGCCGAGCTCGAAGCGGCATTGCAGGACTACGACCGCGCCCAGGCCTGAACGAGGTCGATCGTTCGCGCCTCCAATCCTGCTATAGGTCATCCCGCGAAGGCGGGGACCTCCGTTGCCGATACCGCTTGGCGCAAAAGTCGGGGGCGGGCCCCCGCCCGCCCCCGCCGGACTCAGTCGAGATAGGCGTTGGTGTAATAGGTCGAAAAATCCGGCTTCTCGGCCAGCACCGCGCCATCCGGCCCCACAAGCGCCCCGGCTTCGAACAGGAAATCGCCGAGTTCGACCATCTTGTCATCGTCGAACCGCCCGATCGTCCCGTCGGGCCGCGCGAGATAGTTCCCCTCGATCATCACCGCCATCGAGCCGTGGACCAGTTCCGCCTGGTCGGCGAGCTCGGGCGCCGCCGCCATCAGCATCTCGGCCGCCGCCTCGGGGTTTTCCAGCGCATGGGCAAAACCCTGCCGCGTCGCCGCAACGAAGGCCCGCGCCACCTCCGGCCGGGATTCGAGAAACTCCCGGCTGGCGGCGAGGATGATCGTGTGCTGGTCCGGAACGCCGAAATCGGCATAGCGGAAGCTTTCGACCGCATGGCCCGCCAGCGCGTTCTCGACGCCCTGCCAGGTCAGCACCTCGAGCGTGAAGTCGATCTCGCCGGCGCGCAGCGCGTCATAGACCGAGCTGTCGAGCGTCACCGTCTCATAGTCCGGCACCCCGCCGTCATGGGCGATCATCGTGTCGATGATCGCCTTTTCCCAGGTGGTGCCGAACCCGCCATAAACGCCGTTCGCAAGGTCGCGCGGGCCGGAAATCCCGTCGCCGCGATAGGCGAGGCGCCCGGTTTCCGTCTGGATCACGGCATAGACGCCGACAGCGTCGAGCCCGGCGGCCCTGGCCGTATAGAAATCGAGCACGCCGAACGCCGCGACATCGCCGCTCTTCTGGCCGAAGGCGAAAGGCTCGATGCGCACGTCGAGCCCGGCCTCGTCATAAAGCCCCAGCGCCTCGGCGACATAGAGCCCGATGAAATTGGTGTTCGGCGTCCAGTCGAGCGTTACCGAGACCGGCTCGGCCGCCGCGACCGGACCGGACAGGAGCGCGAGCGAAACCGACGCGCCGGCGATGAGGGAACGGTGCATGCGTGACATCCTTGCGAAAGGCGGTTGACGAACGATCCGGACCGGAAGCGCAAGGAGGCAGGCACAAAGATGCGATGGGCCATAATTCCATCTCGCTCCGCTGGTATTATCCAGATCAGCTTTAGGGTTCGCGGCCCATGCCGCATCTCAGCCCCTCGCCCGGAGCACCCCTGTGGACGCATGATGCCTAGCAGCGCCCCGGCGCGGATGCAACCGGCCCGGCGGGCGCGTAGTTTTTGGAAGACATGCGGCGATATCACGCCAGCGTGATACTTATAATCGCCACTTTGATCCCCATATATTCAACTAACGTGCGTCCTGGGCCGTTACGGACGGGAGCGCGAGTTTTTCTGCCTGCGCGAGCGGGGGAACCGAAAGGGGTGCTTTGATGGCCCAGTCCAATTTGCCAGTTTTGACCTCCGAAGGAGGCTTGAGCCGCTATCTTCAGGAAATCCGCAAGTTCCCGATGCTGGAACCGGATGAAGAATACATGCTCGCCAAGCGCTACAAGGAGCATGAGGATCCTGCGGCCGCCCAGCGCCTGATAACGTCGCATCTGCGTCTCGTGGCCAAGATCGCCATGGGCTATCGCGGCTATGGTCTGCCGATCTCCGAGGTGATCTCGGAAGGCAATGTCGGGCTGATGCATGCCGTCAAGCGCTTCGAGCCCGACAAGGGTTTCAGGCTCGCCACCTACGCCATGTGGTGGATCAGAGCCGCCATCCAGGAATATGTCCTGCGCTCGTGGTCGCTGGTCAAGATCGGCACGACGGCCGCCCAGAAGCGTCTGTTCTTCAACCTCAGGAAGGTGAAGGGCCAGATCGCCGCGCTCGACGACGGCGCGCTGCACCCGGACCAGATCAGGCAGATCGCCACCACCCTCAACGTCACCGAGGACGAGGTGGTGTCGATGAATTCGCGCCTGTCCGGCGATGCCTCGCTCAACGCGCCCATGCGCGCCGACGAGGGTTCCTCCGAATGGCAGGACTGGCTGGTCGACGACACGCCGGATCAGGAAACGACGCTGGGCGAGAGCCAGGAGTTCGACGAGCGCATGGGCCTGCTCAATCAGGCGCTCGACGTGCTCAACGAGCGCGAGCGCGCCATCTTCCAGGCCCGCCGCCTCAAGGAGAGCCCGTTGACGCTCGAGGAGCTGGCGCAGGAATACGGCGTCAGCCGCGAGCGCATCCGCCAGATCGAGGTGCGGGCCTTCGAAAAGGTTCAGGATGCCGTCAAGGATGCGGCCCAGGCGCGCGAGACCGCCTGACGCGCGGATCGCGATCTTTCATTGAAAAAAGGGCGGTGCCGGATTTTCGGCGCCGCCCTTGCTGAATGTCCCGGCCAGGACGCGTTCAGCTTGCCGGAACAGGCCCCGATTCCGTTCAGAAACGGGTCCGAAACCCGTTCATAATCCGTTCATCGCCGCCATCAGATCCCATAATCTCCCGCGCCCGAGCAGCAGGAGCCACGGCACGCCGTCCGCCGGCTCGATCCGGATTTTCCCGCCGCTTCCCTGGTTCGAGGTGCCCAGCAGCCCGCCCGGCTCCAGCAGCAGCCCGTCGAGCGGATAGAGCAGCCCGCTCGAGCGCGCGAACCGCACCGGCACCAGCGGATGCACCGAAACCCGCTCTCCCTTTTCCGCCTCGAACCCGATCGGCCCCACCAGCGCCGCCGCCACATCTACTTCATCCACAAGCACAATTCGCCGTATCGGCGCATATTCCAGTACCGCGCTCAGCGCCGCCAGCGTATGATCGAGCCGCTTGCCGGTCATGCCCAGCGCCAGCGTCAACGGCGCTTCCGTCGCCGCCAGCGCCTTCTGGAAATCGGTGGTGATCTGCTCGGGAACATGCAGCACCAGCGTTCTTTCCGCCCACGCTTCCCGGTCTTCCAGCGAATCGAGATCGCCGATGATCGCCGACGGCATCAGTCCCGCCGCCCCGATGGCGTCCGCCCCGCCATCGGCACCGATCAGCGCCACCCCGCGCCGCGCAAGCTCTTGTAAAAGCTCGATTTCCACCGTCCCCCCGCCAACGATGGCGATGGGATTCTCGAAGCGGAGCGTGGGAGAAAATGCCGGTCTTGAGGGAGTCACTTGCAGTCACACCGGGCTGTCGCTATGTGTGGGCCGTCTCGCTGGGGTGTTCCGGCATATGCCGGGGCTGAGAGTTACCCATAGAACCTGAACCAGGTCATGCTGGCGGAGGAAGTTCGAGATGGCAAGGGCGTAAAGCCCTGATGACCATGCCATATCCTCCCTCAGCCATGGCTGCATCGCAAAGGGAAGACCCATGGTCCCGTTCATCCGTCCGGCGCTTGCCGTGCTCGTCGCGCTCGCCGCCGCACCGGCCGCCGCACAGGAGCGGCCTACGCTCACCATCTACACCTATGACGGCTTCGCCGCCGAATGGGGCCCCGGCGTTCCGCTCAAGGCCGGCTTCGAGGCCATTTGCGAATGCACCGTCAACTGGGTCGCCGCCGATTCCTCGATCGGCACCTTGCGCCGCGTGCAGCTCGAAGGCGCCACCACCGAAGCCGACCTGATCGTCGGGCTCGACACCGCCATCGCCGGAGAGGCCCGCGCCACCGGCCTTTTCGCCGAGCACGACCTCACGCTCGAAGACCTTGTCGTGCCCGGCGGCTGGGACGATCCGCTGTTCGTTCCGGTCGACTATTCGCACTTCGCCTTCGTCTACGACACCGACCGCACGGGCAATCCGCCCACCTCCTTCGAGGAGCTGGTCGCCATGCCCGACGACTTCAAGATCGTCGTGCAGGACCCGCGCTCGGCCACTCCCGGCCTCGGGCTGGTGCTGTGGATCAAGGCCGCCTATGGCGATCGCGCCGAGGAAATCTGGCGCGGTCTGCGCCCCAATATTCTCACCGTCACCCGCGAATGGTCGGAAAGCTACGCCCTGTTTCTCAATGGCGAGGCCGACATGGCGCTGTCCTACACCACCTCGCCGGCCTATCACATGATCGAGGAAAACGACGACACCATCCGCGCCGCCCTGTTCGACGAGGGCCATTTCCCGCAGATCGAGGTCGCCGGCATTCTCGCCTCCTCGCCTCATCAGGACCTGGCGCGCGACTTCCTCGCCTTCCTCGCCTCGCGCGACGGGCAGGCCGAAATCCCCACTACCAACTGGATGTTCCCGGTGGTGGCGCTCGGCGACGACATGGCACCCGAATTCGCCACCCTGCCCCAGCCCGAGACGACGCTGACCATCCCGGCGGAAGAGATCACGGCCAATAGCGCCGCCTGGATCGACGAGATGCTGTCCGCGCTCCAGTAAACCGCAAAAAGGATGCCGCCGGTCGCGCTGTCGGCCGGCGGCCGCTCGCCATGGCTTCCCTGCTGCCCCCCCGACCCGGCCGCATCGCGCTCGCCAGCCTTGCCGCGCTGGCCATCGCCACGACCATCGCCGCCGTGCTGATCGCCATCCTTCTGGCCGCGCGCGACGCCCAGCCGACGGCGCGCGTGCCCATCGATCTGTGGCACCTCTTACGCATGAGCGCCCTGCAGGCGGCGATCTCGACCGCCCTGTCGCTGTTTGCCGGCATGGCGCTGGCCTGGAGC
Source organism: Pseudomonadota bacterium (assembly GCA_023387585.1). Classification (GTDB taxonomy): domain Bacteria; phylum Pseudomonadota; class Alphaproteobacteria; order Rhizobiales; family Devosiaceae; genus Devosia. The sequence goes on along the minus strand of JAEWHZ010000264.1, from coordinate 281 downwards.
CTCGACCGGCTGCGCTTCAGGGGACGCGAGCTGATCGTCGGCCTGTTCGCCACCGCCATCGTCACCCCCGGCATCGTCGTCGCCTTCGGCCTTCTGACCGTGTGGGGCCGCAATGGCTGGATCAACCGCGCCGCCGAAACGCTGCTCGGCACCTCGCTCGGCAATTTCGCCTTCGGCCTGTTCGGCATCGTCCTCGCCCATGTGGTGCTGAACGCCGCCTTCGCTGCGCGCATCCTTTATGCCCGGCTCGAAACCGTGCCCGCCAACCGTCTGAAGCTTGG
>JAEWHZ010000243.1 GCA_023387585.1 Pseudomonadota bacterium | reverse complement strand
TGTGGGACGAGGTGATGATCTCGGACCTCAAATATTTCGACGGCAGCGCCGGGCCGATCGACCGCATCCCCGACGATCTCAAGGCCATCTTCGCCACCGCCTTCGAGATCGAGCCCAAATGGCTGATCGCGGTGGCCTCGCGCCGGCAGAAATGGATCGACCAGGCCCAGTCGCTCAATCTCTACATCGCCAACCCCTCGGGCAAGGCGCTGGATGCGATCTACAGGCTCGCCTGGGAGATGGGGCTGAAGACCACCTATTATCTGCGCTCGCGTGCCGCGACGAGCGTCGAGAAATCCACCCTCAAGGGCACGGACGGTAGGCTGAACGCCGTTTCCCCCGCCGCGATCGAACCGGCGGCCGCACCGCCCGTCCCGGTCGAGACCGCGGGGGGCATGAACGCCTGCGCCATCGACGACCCCGAATGCGAAGCCTGCCAATAAGAAAAGGGAGACGACACCAATGAGCACTCTCGCCTGGGACGAAATCCCCGCTTCCACCCCTTCGGCCGGCCCCGATCCTGCCGGGCAGGCCGACGCCACCGGGCTCGGTATGATCGAGCGCGGCGCCGCCCGCGTCTCTGTCTCCGACAAGGCGATGATCAACGCCCGCGCCGACGTCAACCAGCTGCTGCCGCTCAAATATAAATGGGCGTGGGAGAAATATCTCGCCGGCTGCGCCAATCACTGGATGCCGACCGAGATTTCCATGCAGGCCGATATCGCCCTGTGGAAATCGAAGGACGGGCTGACGGAGGACGAGCGGCGCATGCTCAAGCGCAATCTGGGGTTCTTCGCGGCCTCTGAGAGCCTCGTCGCCAACAATATCGTCCTGGCGATCTACCGGCACCTGACCAATCCCGAATGCCGGCAATATCTGCTGCGCCAGGCCTTCGAGGAGGCAGTGCACACCCACACCTTCCAGTACATCGTCGAAAGCCTCGGGCTCGACGAGGGCGAATTGTTCAACATGTATCGCGAGGTGCCCTCGATCACCGACAAGGCGGCGTGGGCATTGAAGCACACGCAGAGCCTCGACGATCCCGAGTTCACCACCGGCACGCCTGAGGCCGACCGGCATTTCCTCAAGGATCTGGTGGCGTTCTACGTGATCTTCGAGGGCATGTGGTTCTATACCGGCTTCGCGCAGATCCTGTCGCTGGGGCGGCGCAACAAGATGGTCGGCATCGCCGAGCAGTATCAATACATCCTGCGCGACGAATCCATCCATCTCAACTTCGGCATCGACGTGATCAACCAGATCAGACACGAGAATCCGCATCTGTGGACACAGGCGTTCCAGGACGAGATCCGGGGCATGCTCAAGCAGGCCGCCGAACTCGAGGCCGCCTATGGACGCGACACCATGCCCAACGGGTTCCTCGGGCTCAACGCGGCGTTGTGCGAGCAATACATGCACTTCATCGCCAACCGCCGCTGCGCGCAGCTCGGGCTCGAGCCGGTCTTCGCGCCGGCGGAAAACCCGTTCCCGTGGATGAGCGAGGTGATGGATTTGAAGAAGGAAAAGAACTTCTTCGAAAGCCGCGTCATCGAATACCAGTCAAGCGGCGCGCTGAGCTGGGACTGATCCTGGCACGATCGAGGACGCCCAAAAGCGAAGAGCCGGACGCAAGGTCCGGCTCTTTGGCTATAAATCCGACCTTTGGAAGGACTTTTGGAGCGGGCGATGGGATTCGAACCCACGACCCCAACCTTGGCAAGGTTGTGCTCTACCCCTGAGCTACACCCGCATCCATTGCCGGCCAGCTTGTTACCGGCACGACGGGCGCCTATATGCCCAATCGAAAATTCGATTGCAACCGATATTTTGGCGCGCCGGCGCGGCGGGGCAACCACCTTGCCAGCGGGCCTTCGGAAGGGGCACAAGGGGTGTGCCGCAATCGAAGCCAGTCCGATCGAAGCCACCCTTGGAAAGCCGCTCATGACCTTCTCGCTCAATGGCACCCAGACGCCCGGAACGCAAAGCCAGCCGGCGACGGCCGCGCTGGTGACGGATTCGAGCGACCGGGCCTTCAAGGCCGACGTGCTCGATTCCTCGCTCGAACAGCCGGTGCTGGTCGATTTCTGGGCGCCCTGGTGCGGGCCGTGCCGCCAGCTCACCCCGGTGCTGGAGAAGGTGGTCAACGAGAAGGAAGGCAAGATCCGGCTGGTGAAGATCAATATCGACGAGAACCCGCAGATCGCCGGGCAGCTCGGCATCCAGTCGATCCCGGCGGTGTTCGCCTTTGCCGGCGGCAAGCCGGTGGACGGCTTCATGGGCGCCATGCCCGAAAGCGAGGTGCGCCGCTTCGCCGACCGCGTCATTGCCGCAGCGCCCGAGCCGCAGCCTGCGGCCGGCTCGGTGGAGGAGCAGATCGCCGGGGCGCTGGAAGCGGCCGACCAAGCGATGGCCGACAACGATCTCGGCCGGGCCGCGCAGATCTACGGCATGGTGGCGCAGCACCAGCCCGAGAACGCCGCCGCCCTGATCGGGCTGGCGCGGGTCTATCTGGCGGCGGGCGAGCCCGAACAGGCGAAGTCGGCGCTCGACATGGTGCCCGAGGCCGAGCGCAAGGGCGACGCCTATGCGGCCGCGATCGGCCAGGTCCGGCTGCTCGAGGAAGCCGCCGGGCTCGGCGAGGCCGGCCCGCTCGAGGCGCGGCTGGCAGCCGACCCCGCGGACCACGAGGCGCGCTTCGAGCTCGCCGTGCTGCTCAACGCCCAGGGCGATCGCGTCGGGGCCGCCGAGGCGCTGACCGAGATCGTCAGGCGCGACCGCGAGTGGAACGAGGACGGGGCGCGCAAGAAGCTGATCGAGCTGTTCGAGGCCTGGGGGCCGAAGGACGCGGCGACGCTGCGTGGACGGCGGCTGCTTTCGGCAGCCCTGTTCAGCTGAGGCCAGCATGCTGAAGCGCCCGCAAAGCCCCGCGGACCTGCCGGCCTCGGTGCCGGTGTTCCCGCTGAGCGGGGCGCTGCTGCTGCCGTTCTCGCATCGCCCGCTCAACATCTTCGAGCCGCGCTATGTCGAGCTGGTCGATGCCGCGCTGCGGACCGACCGGCTGATCGGGCTGATCCAGCCGCAGGACACCAGCGTCGAGAGCCCGGTGGGCCGCTCGCCGCTGCAGACGGTGGGGTGCCTGGGGCGGCTGACGCATTTCGAGGAAAATGGCGACGGGCGCTATTTCATCATCCTCGAAGGCGTGACCCGCTTCACGCTGGGGCAGGAGCTGACGGTGATGACGCCATTCCGCCAGTTCATCATCGATGCCGAACCCTATGCCGCCGATTTCGAGCGCGCCTTCGGCGAGGAGGCGGTGGATCGCACGCGCTTCGTCAGGATGATGCGCGACTATGCCGAATTCGCCAATATCGAGCTGAACTGGGACGAGATCGAGCAGACCGGCACGGCGGACCTCGTCAATTTCTGCTGCATGGTGTCGCCCTATGGCGCGGCCGAGAAGCAGGTGCTGCTCGAGGCCTCGAGCCTGTCCGAACGTGCCGAGACGCTGATCGCCATGACCGAATACGAGATCGCGCGCGGGCAGAGCGGCGGCGCGGTGCCCATCAACTAGGGGAAGGCCATGGCGGAGCGCCCGCCCGATCTGCGGCTTAGCGTGGAGCGCGCGACGCTCGACCTTCTGGTGTGCCCGCTGACCAAGACGCGCCTGACCCTGTCGCGCGACCGTACCGAGCTGATCTCGGTGGCGGCGCGGCTGGCCTTTCCGATCCGCAAGGGCGTGCCGATGCTGGCGCTGGACGAGGCGCGCGAGTTCGACCCCGACGAAATCCGGCTGCTGCCCGATCTCGACGACGAGGATGGCGGCTGATCATTCTTGCGCCGGGGCGGGCTTCGGCGGCGACAGATCCTCGTAGAGCTGGCGCGCTTCCTCCGCCGGGCCGCGCCGCGTGCCCACGGCGCGGATGCGCCAGACGAGGATGCGGCCATGCAGCGCCATGGTCAGCACGTCGCCGGGGCCGACGCGGCGATCCGGGCTGGTGGTGCGCTCGGAATTGATGCGCACGGCGCCCGATTCCACCAGTCTTTGCGCCAGGGTGCGCGTCTTGACGGCGCGCGAAAACACCAAAAAGCGGTCGAGCCGCTCGCGGGCGACGGGCTCGGCGGGGCCGGCCACTCAGTCCTTCTTGGTCTTCAGCGCCATCAGCGCGGCGAAGGGCGAATCCGGATCGAAGGCCGGCTCGCGCCGCTCGCGCTGCGGCTTGTCCATGCGCCGCTCGGGACGCGGGCGGTCCTTGCGGTGCCCGCCATCGCCGCGTTGCTCGGCGCCCTCGCCATCGGGGCGGCGGTTGTTGAATTTCGGCTTGGCCCGGCCGTCGGCGGAAGGACGCCGGTCCTGACGGCCCGACTTGGCAGCGTCATCGCCGGCCTCGGCGCCGGCGCGGGCACGCCGGCGCCCGCCCTGCTCGCGCCGCGGGCCGTCATTGCGGCGGCCGGGGAACCAGATCTCGTCGAATTGCGGTTCCTGCGGCTCTTGCGGTTCTTGCGGCTCCTGGGGTTCGGCCGGTGCTGCGGTATCCGCCGGGGCTTCCGTGGCTTCGGCAGCGACGGGCTCGACGGTTTCGGTCGCTGCCGGCGGTTCCTCGGCGGATGCTTCCGTGTCGGCGGCGGGGGCCGGGGTTTCGGCGGCTGCTTCGGTCACGACCGGTTCGGCCGGTGCTTCCACCGGCTTCGGGGTGCGGCGCACGCGATAGCCGAGTGAGGTGAGGATCGAGGCGAAATCCTCGCCCGAGCAGCCGAGCAGCGAGGTCATCTCGACGGTGACGCGGAAGCCGTTACCCTCGGCGGCGCCGGCGGGCAGCGTGCCCTCATAGGGGCGCGAGGCGTCGAGCGCCACCAGCGGGCGGATGATGTCGGCCAGCCGCTCGAGGATGTCGACGCGCACGGCGCGGGTGCCGGCGACCTTGAAGCCGGCGATCTCGTAAAGCTGCGGCGCGATCTCCTCGTCGCGGGCGACGCTGGTGCGGCCCGAAAGCACGATATGCGGCAGGTCGGTCACGCCGGGCTGGCGGATGCCGCCATTTTTCAGCGCAAACAGGACCAGCGCCAGCTCGCGCGGCGCGGGCTTGAGCATCATCGGCAGGAAGATGTGGTAGGCGCCGAATTTCACGCCCAGCTTCCTGAGCTTGCCGCGCACCTCCTGGTCGAGGCCCTTGACCTGGTCGGCCACCTGCTGACGGGGGAGCAGGCCGAGATGCTCGTAAAGCTGGAAGGCGATGCCGCGGGCGGCGCCTTCGAGATCGGCGGGGGCTTCCAGCGCCACGACCTGGTCGAGCACGGTGTTGATGTGATGGCGCAGCCACAGCGTCAGCCGGTCCTCGACACGCTCCAGATCGACGCCGGTCAGCGCCTCGTCGGCGAGAATCAGCACGCGCGGGCGCAGCAGGGCGTCGCCTTCGGTCAGCTCGGCCACCACCTCGCCGCGCCAGCGCAGCCTGCCGTCGGTGGCGAGGACGAATTCCTCGTTGGGCGCGCCGGCGAGGCGCTCGGCGCGGTTGCGGATCTCGGGGGCAACGACCTGCTCGGCGGCGGAACGCAGCGCCTTGGCGTCGAGATCGCCCTCGGTGCGCGCCAGGGTGAAGCGGAATCCCTCGATGGTGCCGATATGGTGGTCCTCGAGGCTGATTTCGCCACGGTCGTTGATGATGGGAGAGGTCATGCGCCGGTCTTTCAGGTGGCGGACGAGCACGCTGGTACGCCTGTCAACGAATCGCTGGGTCAGCTTTTCGTGAAGGACGTCGCTCAAGCGGTCTTCGATGTCACGGGTCTTTTCACGCCAGTGTGTCGGATCTGTGAGCCAATTCTTGCGGTTGGCGACGAAAGTCCAAGTGCGGATGTGCCGGATGCGGTTCGACAGGGTGTCGATGTCGCCGGACACATTGTCGCAGAAGCGGACCTGCTCGGCAATCCAGTCGGTGTCGACGGCGCCGTGCCGCATCAGGTCGCGATAGATGCGGGTGACGATCTCGCCATGGGCGGCGGGGGAGACGCCGACATAGTCGGGGGTCTGGCACACCTCCCACAACAGGCGCACGGCGTTGCGGCCATGGGCGAGGCGGCCGGCCTCGTTGCGGGCGAGGAATTCGAGCGCCAGCTGGTCGGTCGCGGTCGGCACGCGGGTCAGGCCCTTCCGCGCCGGCGGGGCCTCGAGGGTGGCGCGCAGGGTTTCGAGCGAGCGGAAATCGAGCTTGTCGTTGCGCCACTGGATGACCCGGACGGGCTCGAAATCATGGGTTTCGAGGGCGACGACCAGATCCTCCTCGAATTCGGGCGTGCCGGCGGTGACGCCGAAGGTGCCGTTGCGGGCGTGACGGCCGGCGCGGCCGGCGATCTGGCCGAATTCCGCGGGGGTCAGCGGGCGGGTCTGGTGGCCGTCGAACTTGGTGTCGTCGGCGAAGGCGACGTGGTGGATGTCGAGGTTGAGCCCCATGCCGATGGCGTCGGTGGCGACGAGGAAGTCGACGTCGCCGTTCTGGTAGAGCTCGACCTGGGCGTTGCGGGTGCGCGGGGAGAGCGCGCCCATGACGACGGCGGCGCCGCCGCGCTCGCGCCGGATCAATTCGGCGATGGCATAGACCTGATTGGCCGAGAAGGCGACGATGGCCGAGCGGGCCGGCTGGCGGGAAATCTTCTTCGAGCCGGCATAGGTCAGGGTGGAAAAGCGTGGCCTGTGAATGATTTCGACATCAGGCAGCAGGGTGCGGACGATGGGGGCCATGGTGGCCGAGCCGAGCAGCAGGGTCTCGGAACGGCCGCGGGCGTTGAGGATGCGATCGGTGAAGACATGGCCGCGCTCGAAGTCGATGGCGGTCTGGATCTCGTCGATGGCGACGCATTCGACCGGCATGTCGACGGGCATGGCCTCGACGGTCGCGACCCAGTAGCGGGCATTGGGCGGAACGATCCGCTCCTCGCCGGTGACCAGCGCAACCGCTTGAATTCCCACGCGTTCCACGACGCGCTGATAGACCTCGCGCGCCAGGAGCCGCAGCGGCAGGCCGATCATGCCCGAGGCATGGGCCAGCATGCGCTCGATGGCGAAATAGGTCTTGCCGGTGTTGGTGGGGCCCAGAATCGCCTTGGGCGCGGGGAAGGAGGCGTTCATTGCCTCGATATTTAGGTGCTCGGGCCGGGCTTGGCGAGTGTGCCGTTTCGCGACGGCAAGATGAACGGAAACGATGCGGCGTTAACGATCGGAACGGGGCGCGAACAAACTCGGATCGAATCGCTGCGAATCGGTGGGTCGCGGTTTGTTCCACACAGCATATGGTGGTGTGTGAGGGGTTTGCACCACCAGGAGAGCCCCGGCGCGGCCGGGACCGGGAAAATCGGGCCGAAAACCGTTCACAATGATGAACGCATTCTGAACGGGACCTGAATCGGCCGATTCGCGAAGCGCGGGTTAATCGCGGGGGCGGACAGTTTTTTCGTCCGTTAACCGGCGGCGCGCCAAAAGCCGGCCGCTTTCGCGACCGGCTTTAACCAAACAGGCATTGACGTATCGAAACGGGACGGCGGCTAATGCGCCATCCCTTCGGGCGCGGCATCGGCCTTCCTGACCAGGAAGGCGCCGGCGATGGGCAGCAGCGAGATCACCGCGCCGACGAGGAAGGCGATGCGGGTGCCGCCCGCCGTCGCCGCCTCGAGGCTGAGCCCTTCGCCGAGGCCCTGC
>JAEWHZ010000236.1 GCA_023387585.1 Pseudomonadota bacterium | reverse complement strand
TCATCTCGCCGGTGGCCAGAAGCGCGGCCACCAGCCCTTCGGTCTCGCTCTCAGCCATGCGTCACCCCGCGGCGGTATAGGCGGTCTTGACGATGGTGAAGAACTCGGCGGCATATTTGCCCTGCTCGCGCGGACCGTAGCTCGAGCCCTTGCGCCCGCCGAACGGCACGTGGAAGTCGACGCCGGCGGTCGGCACGTTGACCATCACCATGCCCGCCTCGGAATTGCGCTTGAAGTGCGTCGCATATTTCAGGGACGTCGTGACGATTCCAGCCGAAAGCCCGAACTCGGTGTCGTTCGCCGTCGCCAACGCTTCCTCGTAGTCCTTGACGCGGATCACCGCAGCCACCGGCCCGAAGATTTCCTCGCGCGAGATGCGCATCTGGTTGGTCGCCTCGGTGAACAGCGCCGGCTGCAGGAAATAGCCTTCCGTATCGCGCGTCACCCGCTCGCCGCCGGCCAGAAGCTTCGCGCCCTCGCCCTTACCGATCTCGATATAGTCCTCGTCCTGCTTGAGCTGGCTGGGGTCGACCACCGGGCCGATCTCGGTGTCCTTGGCCAAGGCGTCGCCGACACGCAGCTTGCGGGTGCGCTCGGCCAGCGCCTCGACGAACTTGTCGTGGATGCCCTCGGTCACGATCACGCGGCTGGAGGCGGTGCAGCGCTGCCCGGTCGAGAAGAAGGCCGATTGCGCCACGCTCTCCACAGCGACCGCGAGGTCGGCGTCGTCGAGCACGATGGTCGGGTTCTTGCCGCCCATTTCGAGCTGGAACTTGCGGCCGACCTTGATCGAGGATTCCGCCACCCGCCTGCCTGTGCCCACCGAGCCGGTGAAGCTCAGCGCGTTGACGTCGGGGCTGTCGAGCAGCGCCTGCCCCACCACCGAGCCGCGGCCCATGACGAGGTTCAGCACGCCCTTGGGCAGCCCGGCGCGCACCAGGATGTCGACGATGGCCCAGGTGGAGCCCGGCACCAGATCGGCCGGCTTGATCACCACCGTGTTGCCATAGGCCAGCGCCGGGGCGATCTTCCAGGACGGGATGGCGATGGGGAAGTTCCACGGCGTGATGATGCCGACAACGCCCACCGGTTCGCGGGTGATCTCGACGCCGACGCCCGGACGCACGCTGGGCAGCACCTCGCCGGTCAGCCGCAGCACCTCGCCGGCGAAGAAATCAAAGATCTGGCCGGCGCGCGTCACCTCGCCGATACCCTCGGGCAGCGTCTTGCCTTCCTCGCGGCTCAGGAGCTCGCCCAGCTCCTGCTTGCGCGCCAGGATCTCGTCGGCCGTCTTGCGCAGGATGGCGTGGCGCTCGAGGATGCCCGAACGCGACCAGGCCGGAAACGCCGCCTTGGCCGCGGCGATCGCCTGCTTGGTCTCCTCGGCGCTGGCCCGCGCATAAAGCCCGACCACGTCCTTGAGGTTCGAGGGATTGATGTTCTCGGCACCTTCGGTGCCGATCCATTCCCCGTCGATCAGGTTCCTGTGCAATTCGCTCATCTCATCCATCCCATTCAAAATCGGTCGGCCGCCAATACGGCCCGCTATTCACGAAACGACAGCCCAGCCCAGGCTTCGACATACTCCGCCATGGCGCCTAGCGCCGGGACGGCCAGCCCCTCCGCGATCATGCCTTCCGGGACATAGGCGGAATAGTTGCCCTCCGCCTTTTCGATCACGATTGCATAACGCATCGGCTGTTCCGGCCCGGCAATGCCCTCACTGTGATATCTGCGGTTATTCGTCTCGTTGCAATGCGACGATCCGCCTAAAGCAGATCCGCCTTCGCCAGGTCGCGCAGCAGATGGCTGGTGCCATAGGTCCAGGGCGGACATTCGGTGGAAAGCCGCACGGTGTTGGTCAGCGTGCCCAAAGCCGGCGTCGAGATCGACACCCGGTCGCCCAGCTTGTGGGTAAAGCCCTTGCCGGCGCCGTCGCGATCCTTGATCGGTGCGAACATGGTGCCGAGATAAAGCACCAGCCCATCCGGATATTGGTGATGCGTGCCGATGGTCGCCGCCACCAGCGATTCCGGCGTGCGCGAGATTTCCGCCATGTTGGAATGGCCTTCGAGCACGAAGCCATCCTCACCCTCGACGCGCAGCGCGATCTCGGCCGCCTTGACCGTCTCGAGCGTGAAGTCGCCGTCGAACAGGCGCACGAACGGCCCGAGCGAGGCTGAGGCGTTGTTGTCCTTGGCCTTGCCCAGCAGCAGCGCCGAGCGGCCCTCGACGTCGCGCAAATTGACGTCGTTGCCCAGCGTCGCACCGATGATCTCGCCGGCACTGGTCACCACCACCGCCACTTCCGGCTCGGGATTGTTCCAGCTCGATACCGGGTGCAGCCCGACATCGGCGCCATAGCCGACCGATGCCGTCGGCTGGCATTTGGTGAAGATTTCCGCGTCCGGCCCGATACCGACTTCGAGATACTGGCTCCACACGCCGCGTTCGATCAGCTTTTCCTTGACCTTCGCCGCCGTGTCGGAACCCGGCACCAGTTCGCTCAGATCGGTGCCGATCAGCGACAGGATGTCGACGCGCAGCGCATCGGCGCGCGCCTTGTCGCCCCGCGCCTGTTCCTCGATCACCCGCTCGAGCAACGACACGACGAAGGTGACCCCCGAGGCCTTGACCGCCTGCAGGTCGATCGGGCTCAGCAGGTACGGTTTGTTCTCGTCGCGCTGCGCGGCCATGCTGTTGGCGACGATCTCGTCCGCCGCGCCGATCTCAGTGCCCGCGGCGCTGCGCACATGCTCCGCCGCCCGCCCCGACTCGGCGATGTCGCGCACCGTCGCCAGACCCTTGGCCGTGATGTCGACGATTTTCCCGTCCCGCACGGTCACGACACGCGGCTCGGCCCTCCCCGGAAGCTTCGCACGCCCCACCAACAGGCCGCTATCGGGAAGTACAGTCTCGGTCATCGTCGGGTCCCTCCATGGCGGGCATCCCTACGCAAGCAGACCCCCACTGTCCAGCACGGCCGGGCGAAATCGCGCCGCCGGCGCGTTTTTATCTCGGGGCCAGCACGATGCTTGCGGTTCAGTTTCCGTTCATCGGCGCCGCAATACGGACATGTTGGGCACACACCTTCCGCCCTTCACGAATTTGGAGAAGTCCCATGCGTCTGCTGTCCGGCCTCGCGCCGATCGCGCTCCTCGCCGGTTTCGCCGTCCCGGCCACCGCCGGCTCCATCACAATCCAGGGCACCGGCGAGGTCACCGCCGCGCCGGACACCGCCTATGTGTCCTCCGGCGTCACTACCCAGGCCGAGACCGCCCGCGAGGCGCTCGACGCCAACAGCGCCGCCATGGAAGAGCTGATCGCAGCCCTCACCGAGGCCGGCATCGAGCGGCGCGACATCCAGACCTCGAACTTCCAGGTCTCGCCGAACTACGTTTATTCCGACCAGCGCGACGCCTCGGGCTACACCCTGCCGCCACGCATCACCGGCTATCAGGTCTCGAACTCGGTTTCCGTGCGCGTGCGCGAAATCGAGGAGCTCGGCGCCATCCTCGACCAGGCGGTCACCGTCGGCGCCAACACCATCAACGCCGTCTCCTTCTCGGTCGACGATCCGAGCGCCCTCTACAACGAGGCCCGCCGCATCGCTTTCCGCGACGCCCGCGCCAAGGCCGAACTCTATGCCGAGCTGGCCGATGCGCGGCTCGACGAGATCGAGGACATTTCCGAGACCAGCGGCTACGTGCCGGCCCCGCGCCCGCAAACCGCCCGCTTCGCCGCCGAGGCGGTCGGCGCTTCGGTGCCCATCGAGGCCGGCGAAATGACCTTTTCGATCTCGGTCAACGTCACCTGGGAACTCGAGGA
>JAEWHZ010000205.1 GCA_023387585.1 Pseudomonadota bacterium | reverse complement strand
ACGAACGGTTGGATGATAGGTGTTGGCGATGGGATGGGAAGCACTCCGGCATTGGGGCGAAGGCACTGTCCGCCTCGAACGGCTCACTGGCGGGATTGCGAATGAGGTGTGGAGCGTAGAGGTTGGCGGGCGACTCGCGGTCGCTCGTCTCGGTACGCGCAGCGACGCCGACCTCGCCTGGGAGGCCGGGCTTCTCCAGCATCTCGATCGCGAAGGCATCGCCGTGCCGCTTCCGATCCCGACGCAGGATGGCAGGCTGTTCGTGAACGGTCTCGTCGTGATGCAATATGTGGAGGGCGAGCCACCCCGGACGGAGGAGGATTGGCGCCGCGTGGCGGACACGCTTCGCCGTGTGCATCACTCGGCACGGGACTGGCCGCAGCGGCCGGGCTGGCGTTCGTCGACCGACCTTCTCGTCGCCGAGACCGGAACGAAGATCGACCTTGCGGCCATGCCGTCCGAGGCCGTGGCGCGGTGCCGGGCAGCCTGGTCGCGGCTGGCCGGCCGCCGGACATGCGTCGTTCACGGCGATCCCAATCCCGGCAATATTCGCGTCACTCCCGACAGGGTCGCCTTTATCGACTGGGACGAAGCTCGCGTGGATGTCCCGGAGCTTGACCTGGCGCTCCCGCACAATGCGGCCGGTCTCGATACGGCCCTTTATGACATTGCCGCGCAGGCATCGGCCGCCTGGGAGGCCGCTGTCTGCTGGAAGGACGAATACGCAGTCAGGCGCCTCGCCGAGGTCAGGCCCGTTTGACTAATAAATCCGCGTCTGCAGCCGCATGACGATATCCGTGCCGATGCGCTGGAAGCCGTATTCGCGCATGGTGCAGCTCCAGCCGGTGTCGGTGCGCTCGATGCGGAACAGGTTGTAGCGCGCGGGGTCGTCGAGCTTGCCGCCCTGGTCGGCGCTGGCCGAGGCAACGCCGATGACGGGGACTTCGCGGCCCTTGCCGTCGATGGCATGCAGCGAGGAGCGGTGGGTGTGGCCGTGCAGGATCATTTCCGCCCCGTGCTCCTTCACCACGGCGCGGAAGGCGGCGTGGCCCTTGAGGCCGAAGGAGGGGTGCTGCAATTCGGCATTGGGCGGGTGGTGGATGAGGATCACCCGGAACAGGCCGGCCTTGCCGGTCTCGTCCAGGAGGGCGGCGAGGCGTTCGGCCTGGCCGGCATCGAAGGCACCGGTGGCCATGAAGGGCGGGGTGGGCACGGCGCTGGAGCAGGCGATGACGGCGACGTCGCCGACGCGGCGCAGATAGGGAAAGCGCGCGTCTTCGGCCAGCGTCTCGCCCGAGATATAGCCGTGCCATTGCTCATAGGCGTGCTCGAGCGCCCCGCGCATATAGGCGTCGTGATTGCCCGGCGACACGCAGCAGCGCTCGGGCGGGGCCAGGGCGCGCAGCCAGGCGCCGGTGGCCTCGAACTCGCTGGGCAGCGCCAGGTTGACCAGATCGCCGGTGACGGCGATGAAGTCGACATTCTGCGCCTTGAGATGCTCGGTGAGCGCGCCGAGCCCGCCGCCGGCCAGCGCGTCGCGGCGCATCATCTTCCAGTTGAGATAGCCCGTGAGGCGCTTTCCGGCGAGCTGGTGCAGGCCGATGCGCGGCAGGGGGGCGAGGTGAATGTCGGAGATATGGGCAAGCAGGGTCATTTGCGCCCTCCTGCCACACCCGTGCCGCGCTGAAAATCGACAAAAGCGTCCGCATGCGATTTTGTCGGCCCGCGCAGTCTGCTAGAGCATCGGACCGAATCGCGGAGTTGGCAATGCAGATGAACCGCTGGCAGCGCGCGAGCATATGGCTTTACCTCAACGCGGTAGGCCTCAAGCGGCGCATGACGCTGGGCGCGCGGGTGATGCTGGTCGACGGCGACAAGGTGCTGCTGATCCGCCACGGCTACGTGCCCGGCTGGAGCTTTCCCGGCGGCGGCGTCGAGCCGGGCGAGACCGCCGAGGACTGCGCGCTGCGCGAGGTGGTGGAGGAGACGGGGTATCGGCCGACCGGGCCCATGGAGCTGTTCGGGCTCTATCACAACACCAATCCCGTCACCAATCGCGACCATGTCGCCCTGTTCGTGTCGCGCCATTTCGAGAAGGCGGCCGAGTTCGTGCCCAATCGCGAGATCGCCGAGATCGGCTGGTTCGCCGTCTCGGCGCTGCCCGACAGGATCACGCCCTCGACCTCGCAGCGCATCGACGAGTATTTCGAGCGCGAGCCGCGCCGCGCCGTCTGGGGCTATTGAGGCTCACGACAGGAACGGCAGCTCCGGCCCGATGGGCACGATGCGGGTCGGATTGATGCGCTGGTGGCTCCAGTAGTAATGCGTGGTGATGTGGTCGAGATCGACCGTGTGCTTGATGCTGGGCACCTCGTACAGCGCCTTGAGATAATGCGACAGGTTCGGATAGTCGGCGATTCGGCGCCGGTTGCACTTGAAGTGCCCGACATAGACGGCATCGAACCGCACCAGCGTGGTGAACAGGCGCCAGTCCGCCTCGGTTATGGTCTCGCCGGCGAGATAGGCGTGCTCGCCCAGCCGGCTCTCGACCCAGTCCAGCGCCGCGAACACGGCGGCCACGGCCTCGTCATAGGCGTCCTGCGTGGTGGCGAAGCCGGCCTTGTAGACGCCGTTGTTGATGTCGTCATAGACGCGGGCGTTGATGGCGTCGATCTCCGGGCGCAGGTCCTCGGGATAGTAATCCTCCGAATTGCCGGTGAGCTCGTCGAAGGCCGAGTTGAACATGCGGATAATCTCGGCGCTCTCGTTGGAGACGATGGTGTTGCGCTTCTTGTCCCACAGCACCGGCACTGTGACGCGCCCGGTATAGTCGGGGTCGGCCTCGGTATAGACCTGCCACAGAAAATCCTTGCCCAGCAGGTCGTCGCCGGTCGAGCCTTCGTCGGTGCGGAAGCTCCAGCCGGTCTCGTCGGGCATTTTCGGCGAGACGACCGAGACCGAGATATGCGGGGCGAGGTCCTTGAGCTGGCGGAAGATCAGCGTGCGATGCGCCCAGGGGCAGGCGAGCGAGACATAAAGATGGTAACGCCCGGATTCGGCGGCGAAGCCGCCTTCGCCCGTGGGGCCGGCTTCGCCGTCCGGCGTGATCCAGTTGCGAAAGCCCGCGGTGCTGCGCTCGAACTTGCCGCCGCTCTTGTCGGTATCGTACCAGGCTTCGGACCAGCGGCCCTCGATCAACTGTCCCATGGGATCTTCCTTTGTCGGTTCGTGTGTTCGAGCAATGCAGCTAGGCGCTGTTCGGACCCACGATAAGGGTGGAATTTCTTGACGGTCCGTCCCACTTGTCATTTGCCCCGCGCGCAGGTGAGGTGCTAAGGCTTGAACAGGCGTGGAGGCGCCCAGGATGATAAAGGATTTCAGGCAGAACCGACGACCCTGAGCGGTCTTATCGTGCGCGGCCCCGTGGCCGCTTTCGTCCTGCCTAGAAAAAGTCCCGGATCACCGACCATGATCGCCTCCTTGGCTGCCGCCAACGAACCCGTCCATCAGCCCGGTGCCTCTCATCCCGGCATTCCCTATGTCCGCTCGGCGACATCCGCCGACGATGCCTTTGTCGATGCGTTGCACGATCTGGCCTTCGGGCCGGGCCGCTTCGCACGTACCGCGTTCCGGGTGCGCGAGCGCTTTGCCATAGATCCGGCGCTGAGCCTGATTGCCGAGGTCGACGGCCAGCGCTGCGGCTCGGTGTGGATGACCCCGATCAGCGTCGGCGGTACCAACGGCTATCTGCTCGGCCCGCTCGCGACCCATCCCGATTTCCGCAAGCGCGGCGCCGGCAAGCTGCTGGCGCGCGAGGCGACGCGGCTGGCGCTTGTGCGCGGCGAGGGGCGCTTCGTGCTGCTGGTGGGCGATCGCGACTATTACTGCCCGCTCGGCTGGCGTACCACGACGCGCGGCGCCATCACCTTTCCCGGCCCCGTCGATCCGGCGCGGGTGCTGGTCTATGCCGACGATGCGGAGCTGGCGCTGGGCCTTGCCGGCCCGATCGCGCGCTTCGGTGAAGCCCCCGCACTGGCCTGACCCCGGCCGCAGCGTGATTCTTTCGCGCCGGGGACTGCCGTTTGTCCGCAAGAATGCCTAGATTGGCAGGAATGCGTGGATTGGCAGTACCATCAACAACGTGCGGGCCGAAGTGATCTCGGACAGGGTCGATCTCGATGCGATTGCGGCGCGGCTGCTCAGCCGGCCCCCGGCGCTGTCGCTGACAGGCGAGCCGGACTGGCCGCCGCCGACCCCGTTCGACCGCCCGCCCGTGCCGGCCGCGGTGCTGATCGGGCTCATCGAGCGGCCCGAGGGCATGAGCGTGCTCTATACCCGCCGCGCCGCCGATCTGCGCTCCCATTCCGGCCAGGTCGCGTTTCCGGGCGGCAAGATCGATCCCACCGATGTCGACGCCGCCGATGCGGCGCTGCGCGAGGCGCAGGAGGAGGTCGGGCTCGAGCCTGCCGAGGCCGAGGTGCTCGGCTTCATGGAGACCTATTTCACCGGCACCAACTATTTGATCACCCCCGTGGTCGCGCATGTGGTGCCCTCGCGCCCCTTCGTGCCCAACCCGGCCGAGGTCGACGCGGTGTTCGAGGTGCCGCTGGCCCGGCTGCTGGCGCCGGCCAGCTTCGCGCGGCTCAGCCTCTTGCGCAACGGGCACCGGCAGCAGACCTGGACCATCGACCACGAGGGCCACCAGATCTGGGGCATCACCGCCAATCTGACGCGCCGCTTCCACGACATCGCGCTCGGCGCGGCGGCTTCGTCATGATCGGTCAGTCGACCGCCGAGCAGCGCCTGCGCGACGCGCCCTGGCTGACCGACCCCGACCTCGTCGCCCTGATCGAAGCGCTGGACGGGCGCGAGGGGCGGGCGCGCGTTGTCGGCGGGCTGGTGCGCGACACGATCCTCGACACCCCGCGCGCCCGCACCGATATCGACGTCGCCACCGAATTGCTGCCCGACGCGGTGATGCAGCGTGCCAGAAAGGCCGGCTTCGCCGTCTATCCTACCGGACTGGCGCATGGCACGGTGACGGTTCGGCACGGCGGGCTGACCGCCGAGGTAACGACCCTGCGGCGCGACGTGGTCACCAATGGCCGCCACGCGGTGGTGGAGTTCGGCTCGGACTGGGCGGCGGATGCGGCGCGGCGCGATTTCACCCTCAACGCGCTCTATGCCGGGCTCGACGGCGCGTTGTTCGACCCGCTGGGCGGGCTGGCCGACTGCATCAACGGCCGGGTGCGCTTCATCGGCGATCCGCGCAAGCGCATCGCCGAGGATGGCTTGCGCGTCTATCGCTTCTTCCGCTTTTCGGCGAGCCATGCGCTGGAGCAGTTCGACCCGGAAGGGCTAGAGGCCTGCGCCGAGGCGGTGGGCCGGCTCGATCATCTGGCGGCCGAGCGCATCGGCTCGGAGATGCGGCGCATGCTGGCCCTGCCGCGCATCTCGATGGCCATGCGCAAGATGGTGCAGATCGGTCTGCTCGATCTGCCGGCCGACGCCATCGCCGCCTTGCAGACCTATGAGCGCCAGGTGGCCAGCCCGACCTTCCAGAGCCGGCTGGCGCTGCTGCTCGGCACGCCGGCGGGCGATACCCTGCAGGCCCGCTGGCGGCTGAGCAATGAGGAGGTGACCACGGGCCGGCTGGTGCTGCGCGCCGCCGACCTGATCGCCGATCTCAGCCTGCACGAAGCCGTCTACCGCCATCTCACCGTCATCGCCGACGCGCTCGATGTCGCCAGCGTGCGCGCCGGCTGGGGCGAGGCCGGAAAATCGGCGGTGCGGACGCGGCTGCTGGACGTGAAATTGCAGCCCTTCCCCATCTCGGGGTCGGACCTCGTGACGCTCGGCATGCCGCCGGGGCGGGCGCTTGGCCAGTTGCTGCACCGGCTCGAGCGGCGCTGGATCGACAGCGGCTTCCAGCTCTCGCGCGACGACCTGCTCACCGAAGCGAGGAACCCGCGCGGCTGATCGCCGGTCTTTCCCCTGTCTCAGCGTTCGGCGTCGGACACGTCGATGATGCGCTCCTTGATGCGCTCGATCATGTCGGGGCGGACCTCCTCCTCACCATGGAAGGTCCGCAAATTCTCGACCGCGCGGCGTACCACCTCCGCCTCGGTCTCGGCCTCCGCACGCCAGGTGGCGCCGGGAATCAGGGTGCCTGCATCGAACCGCTTCATGTCGTTTCTCCTGATTGTGGGGGGAGAGTGGTTAAACGTGGGGGGAAGGGGGTGGTTGCGGGGGCGTGAGTGAGGTGGCGAATGGCGAGTAGTGAGTAGCGAGTAGTGAGTAGTGAGTAGTGAGTAGTGAGTAGTGAATAGCGGAAGGGGCGCCGCGCCCCCACAAACTCCCATGTCACCCCGGCGCAGGCCGGGGCCTATCTCCAACGTCTGCAACCATTGCGATGGTACTTCAGGCCGAAATCCCTCGTGATAGGCCCCGGCCTGCGCCGGGGTGACATCGAATTGGTTGAACCAACTCACCACTCACTACTCACTATTCGCTCTCTTCCCCCCGCCCCCTCACGGAAACCGCACCTCCGGCGGCATGGAGGACAGGATCGCTTCGATATTGCCGCCGGTCTTGAGCCCGAACGTGGTGCCGCGATCATAGAGCAGGTTGAACTCGACATAGCGCCCGCGCCGTACCAGCTGCTCGTTGCGCTCTTCCTCGGTCCACGGCTTTTCGAAATTGCGCCGCACCAGCTCGGGATAGATCTCGGCGAAGGCGCGGCCGACATCCTGAGTGAAGGCGAAATCGGTTTCCCAGTCGCCCGAATTGTGGTGGTCGTAGAAGATGCCGCCGATGCCGCGCGGCTCGTTGCGATGCGGCAGGAAGAAATATTCGTCGCACCAGTCCTTGAGGCGCTGGTAGTCGACGCCGTGCTTTTCGCAAGGGCCGCGCATGGCGGCGTGGAAATCGACCGAATCGGGGTCGTCCTGCGTGCGGCGCCGGTCGAGCACCGGGGTGAGGTCGGCCCCGCCGCCGAACCACTGCTTGCCGGTGACGATCATGCGCGTGTTCATGTGAACCGCCGGCACATGCGGGTTGCGCGGATGCACGATCAGCGAGATGCCCGAACTCCAGAAGGCGGCGCCTTCCTCGGTGCCGTGGATCTGGCGCGCGAATTCGGGCGGGAAATTGCCGTGCACCGTCGAGATGTGGACGCCCGCCTTTTCGAAGACGCGCCCGTGCAGCATGCCCATCTCGCCGCCCCCGCCTGCGGCGCGGTCCCAGGGTTTCACCTCGAACCGGCCCGGCTCGCCGACGGCGTTGGCGCCGGAAATCTCGCGCTCGAGGGTTTCGAGGCGCTGGAGGATGTCGTCGCGCAGCGTGCGGAACCAGGCGGCGGCGCGTTCCTGCTTGTGCGCGATATCGGCGGGGAGAGTCATGTAAGTTCCTTGAAGGCTTCGGTCTGGCGCGTGGCTTCGGACAGGCTAATGCCTGCCGCGAGCGCCACATTGATCGAGCGCAAATTCTCGCGCATCGGGATGCGCAGGCAAGAATCCGCCCGGGTGGCGATGTCTTCGGGCACGCCGGCGCTTTCGCGGCCCATCATCAGGATATCGCCGGGCGAGAAGCTGTGATCGTAGACCGATTGCCGCGCCCCGGTCGACAGCAGCACCAGCCGCCGTCTTTCGGCGCGCCGCGCCGCATCGAAGGCGGCGAAGCTCGCATGCTCGACGAAGTCGACATGGTCGAGATAGTCGAGCCCGGTGCGCCGCAGCCTGTTGCGCGAAAAGGCGAATCCGAGCGGATGGATGACATGCAGCCGCACCGCGAGGCAGGCGCATAGCCGCATCAGCGCGCCGGTATTGGTGGGCATGTCGGGCTGATAGAGCGCCAGTTCGACGCGCATCATGGCCATCCTTTCAACGCCGCCGGCGGCGCCGGTGAGGGCGCCAGCCAAAGGCTGGGGGTATAGTGTCGCACTGAACGCCTGTCACCGCCGGGCATACTGGACAACGTCAGGGGACAGTGCAAAAAGGATCGCGAAAACCCTGCCCGCGCGTGGGGAATCTGTGCTTGCCCCACGGGACCGGGCAGGCGCATGCAATTGACGAGGAAGACACACTTGGCCAGCACCAGCGAGCAGCAACACACAAGGCGGGACTTCCTGTATGTAGCGACCGGAGCGGTCGGAGCGGTGGGGACCGCCGCGGTCATCTGGCCGCTGGTGAACCAGCTCAACCCCGACGCCTCCACCCTGGCCCTGGCCTCGATCGACTTCTCGCTCGACGGCATTGCCGAGGGCCAGTCGGTGACCATTCTGTGGCGCGGCCTGCCGGTCTTCGTGCGCCACCGCACCGAGGTCGAGATCGAGGAGGCGCGCGCCACCCCGCTCTCCGATCTCAAGGACCCCGAGACCGACGAGGCGCGCGTCAAGGAAGGCCACGACCAGTGGCTGGTGATGATTGCCAACTGCACGCATCTGGGGTGCGTCCCCGTGGGCGAGGCCGGCGATTTCGGTGGCTGGTTCTGCCCCTGTCACGGCTCGCATTACGATACCTCGGGCCGCATCCGTCAGGGTCCCGCGCCGCTGAACCTGGTGGTTCCGCCCTATGAGTTTCTTTCCGATACACAGATTCGAATCGGGTAGTGGTGAGCACCATGTCAGAACATTCGACCTATCAGCCCGCCAGCTCCGTCGAGAAATGGCTTGACGACCGTCTGCCCGTGGTGCGCTTCGCCAAAGAGCACCTGATGGACTTCCCGACGCCGAAGAACCTCAACTACTGGTGGACCTTCGGCGCCATCCTGGTGGTGTGCCTCGCGACGCAGATCGTCACCGGCATCATCCTCGCCATGCATTACACCCCGCAGGTGGACCTGGCCTTCGACTCCGTCGAGCACATCCGCCGCAACGTCAATGGCGGCCGCGTCATCCAGGCGGTGCACGCCGTGGGCGCCTCGATGTTCTTCATCGCCGTCTACATCCACATCTTCCGCGGCCTGTTCTTCGGCTCCTACAAGGCGCCGCGCGAAGTGCTGTGGATCATCGGTGTGCTGATCTTCATCCTGATGATGGCCACCGCCTTCATGGGCTACGTCCTGCCCTGGGGCCAGATGTCGGGCTGGGGCGCCACGGTGATCACCGGCCTGTTCTCGGCCGTGCCGATCATCGGCGAGCCGATCCAGACGCTGCTGGTCGGCGGCTTCGCCATCGGCAATCCGACGCTCAACCGCTTCTTCTCGCTGCACTATCTGCTGCCCTTCGTCATCGCCGCGCTGGTGGGGCTGCATATCTGGGCGCTGCACGTGCCGGGCAATTCCAACCCGACCGGCGTCGAGGTGAAGTCGAGCCGCGACACCGTGCCCTTCCATCCCTACTACACGATGAAGGACCTGTTCGCGATCGTGGTCTTCCTGATCCCCTTCGCCTGGTTCGTGTTCTTCGCCCCCGACATCCTCGGCCACCCGGACAATTACATCCGCTATTCCAGCCAGGTGACGCCCTCGCATATCGTGCCCGAATGGTACCTGCTGCCCTTCTACGCCATGCTGCGCGCCATCGACTTCAACGTGCTGTTCATCGATTCGAAGCTCGGCGGCGTGGTGGTGATGGGCGCTTCGCTCCTGATCCTGCTGTTCCTGCCCTGGCTCGACCGCTCGAAAGTGCGCTCGGGCAAGTTCCGACCGATGTTCAAGTGGTTCTACTGGCTGTTCGTGGTCAACTTCGTCGCGCTCGCCTATCTGGGCGCGCAGGAGGCGGTGGCGCCCTACACCATCATGGCCAAGGTGTGCACGGCCTATTACTTCGCCTACTTCCTCATCATCCTGCCGCTGCTGAGCCGGATCGAGACACCGAAGCCGTTGCCGGCCAGCATTTCGGAAAGCGTGCTTTCCGAAAGCGCGCCTTCCCAGTCGCATGCGTGAGGCCTGAGACAATGACGATCAAGAAGAGCCTTGTTGCGCTTGCGATGCTGCTCGGGCTGGCCGGAACGCCGGCCCTGGCCGCGGAAGCCGGTGGCGAGATCCACAAGCAGAGCTGGAGCTTTGCCGGCGTGTTCGGCACCTATGACACCAACCAGCTCCAGCGTGGCTTCCAGGTCTATCGCGAGGTCTGCGCCGGCTGCCACGGCGCCGAGCAGATCGCCTTCCGCAATCTGGGGCAGCGGGACGGGCCGAATTTCTCCGAGGCGCAGGTGCGGGCGCTGGCGGCCGAATACCAGATCGAGGACGAGCAGACCGGCGAGCTGCGCCCGGGCGTGCCGGCCGATCGCTGGCCCAGCCCCTTCGCGTCCGAGCGCGAGGCGCGCGAGGCCAGCGGCGGCGCCTATCCTCCGGACTTCTCCGTGCTCGCCAAGGCACGCGGCGTGACCGATCCGTTCCCGTTCTGGATCTTCAACTACTTCACCGGCTATCAGGAAGGCGGCGCGGACTATATCTACAATCTGCTGCTGTCCTATCACGACGAGCCGCCGGAAGGCGTCGAGCTGAGCCCGGGCCAATATTACAACGCCGTCTATCCCGGCGGCGCCATCTCCATGGCGCCCCCGCTCGCGGACGATCTGGTGGGCTATGCCGACCCGGAGGAGGGGCAGGCCGCCGTGCCGATGACCACGGAGCAATATGCGCGCGACGTGTCCGCCTTCATGATGTGGATGGCCGAGCCCGAGCTGCCGGGCCGCAAGGAGACCGGCTTCCGCGTGCTGCTGTTCCTGGTGCTGTTCGCGGGGCTGATGTATTTCACCAAGAACCGCCTGTGGAAGGGCATCGAGCACTGATCTGTGCCGATCCTCGCCGTGATCTGAAAAGGGCCCCTCCGGGCCCTTTTTGCTGCGCGCGGAATTGACCGCGCGGACCCCGTGTCGAGGCTTGCCAAGCGCCGGCCGGCCTGCAAGAATTTACGAACGATCTGCTTCGGAGCCTTCGATGTCCGCTGCCCGCATTGCCGTGACCGTCGCCACCGCCGCCGTGGCCGCCGCGCGCCATCCCGTGGTGCGTGCCGCGTTGCAGGATCCGCGCACGCGCGAAAAGGCGCTCGAGGCCACGCGCAACGCCGCCTACAATGCCGGGCGCCTGGCGCGCCTGCTCGTCGGGCCGAAAAAGCCCTGATCCCGCCCGCCTGCCGCCCCGGCGAGGATTTTCATGATCGACCTGAAGCCGCTGGTGCGCACCATCCCGGACTATCCCAAGCCGGGCATCTTGTTTCGCGACATCACCACGCTGATCGAGCACCCGGAAGGGTTCCGCCACAGCGTGCAGCGCATCGCCGACGAGCATAGAGGCTTCGGCATCACCCATGTCGCCGGCATCGAGGCGCGCGGCTTCATCTTCGGCGCTGGCGTCGCTATCGCGCTTGGCGTCGGGTTCATCCCCATCCGCAAGAAGGGCAAGCTGCCCGGCAGTACCATCGGGCAGAATTACGCGCTCGAATACGGCGTCGACACCATCGAGATCCATGACGACGTGCTCGGCACCGGAAACCTCGTGCTGCTGGTCGACGACCTGATCGCCACGGGCGGCACGGCGATCGCCGCCGCCGGGCTGATAAGGCGCACCGGCGCCGCCCTGGAACACGCCGCCTTCGTCATCGACCTGCCCGATCTCGGCGGGGCGCAGAAGCTCGAGGCGGAGGGCGTCGCGGTGCGGTCCCTCATGGCCTTCGAGGGAGACTGACCTACCAGGCGTTGCGGCCGTCCAGTTCCTCGATCGCGATCCTCGACCAGTCGAGGCCGTCGACGAGATTGAGGTTGACCTGGCATTTTCGCCTCGTGGGCAGCGCGTCCGGATCGTCGCCCTTCGGCGTGCCGTCGGAATTGTATATCTGCGACCAGTCGAGCGATTCGCCCCAGCTGTGCATGCCGCATCTGCCGCAGAAATAATGCTGGCCGAAGGCGGGATTGGTGGAATAGCTGCGCTGCTCGTCGGCGCGCTCCACCCTCAGCGCCTCGGGGTCGTAATAGGCCCACACCGCGCCGGTGCGCTGGCAGAAGGTGCAGTTGCAGCGCGCCGCCTCGGTCGGGTGGCCGGGCAGGGCGATGCGGGTGGCGCCGCAATGGCAGGTGGCATGGAACGTCATGGCGGTCTCCTGAACTGGTGCTGGAGACTTAAAAGCTGCTGCTGACAGGGTGCGTCATCACTCGGCGGCGACGGTCATGATGGCGTCCTCGGAATCGACCAGGCAGAAATGATTGCCTTCCGGGTCCGTCAGAACCGTATAGGTCGGCAAGACGCGCACGATGCTGGCGCCCAGTTCGACCAGCCGCGCCGTTTCTTCGGCGCGGTCGTCGGCAACCACATCGACATGCACGCGATTGTTGTCGAGCCGCCTTCCCTCGACCGTCTGGAAGCATAGGCTCGGGCCCGGCCCGTCAAGCAGCACGGTGGTGTCGGTGTCCGGCGTCAGGCCCAGCATGTCGAGCCGCGCCAGTTCCGCGGTGTCATAGGGGCGGCGCGTATAATCCGCCAGCACCTCGCCCCAGAACAGGGCGAGTTGCGCGGGGCTGCCGCAATCGAAGACGATCTCGTTGATCCGACCCATAGGGTTTGCTCCATGACTCATGCCTGGCGTTCCCGGTACGGCTGCCCGCCGCTTCGGCTGGAAGCGCCGAACAACATCTCGAAATCGACCATCCGCTATAAAGAAACGGCGGCCGTTGCGATTTTGGTAACCAGAGAATGCGGCCAGAATGCTGCCCCGGCCCGCTCGTGCCGACGCAGCGATTTGCGCTAATCTTTCAACGGTTTGCCATCCGAAAGATTATTCCCATGGGGTTTACCCCATCGGCAGGGGCTGTTTCGCCGCATTTCTGCCCTCCCGCCGGGTCTGTGGCGCATTGATAATAGTTAGCAATTGGCGTAGAAGCCCGAAGGAGGTGCATAATGGCAAGCAGCGCGAATTTGGGCCGTCACCTCGAGGAATATGTCTCCGAGCTGATCAGGACGGGCCGCTACCAATCCCGCAGCGAAGTGCTGCGCGAAGGGGTGCGGCTGGTCGAGGAACGCGAAAAGCGACTGGCGGCTCTTGATGCCGCCTTGGCGCGCGGCATCGCCGACGCCGATGCCGGCAGGGTCAGGCCCATCGGCGAGGTGGCCGACCGGCTTGTCGCCAAATACCGAGACATGGCGCGAGACATGGCGAAAGACGCCGAAGGGTGATCGTCGTCTACACCGCCGAGGCGGAGGCCGACCTCGAGCGCATCGGCGACTTCATCGCGCTCGACAATCCCTCACGCGCCATCACCTTCGTCCAGGAAATCACCCGACGCTGCGAAATGCTGGCGGATATGCCCCGAGCGTTTCCCCAGGTGCCGCGCTATGAGGACGGCGACATACGCCGGCGACCCTATGGCAGCTATCTGATTTTCTATCGAGTGGGCGACGGGCGGGTGGAGGTTCTGCACATTCTTCACGGCGCTCAAGACTATGAGGCCATCCTGTTCGGGCAGGACGGTTAGAGTGTTTCCAGCAAAAGTGGCTCCCACTTTTGCGGTTCGGAAACGCGACCAATCAAAAACCTGAAACTCTCGTTCTGATTTAATCAGAACAAGAAAGGCTCTAGCTTCAACCCTCAGCGCGGCACGCAGAGCATTTCGATGGCCTGCGGGCTTTCGAGCTGGATGGCCATGCCATAGGTCGGGTCGGGCACGATGCGGCCGGCTTCGATGTTGCGGTTGGCGCGCAGCGGCCCGTCGTTGAAGCCGACGCCGTCGGTATAGCCGGTGATGCTGCCGGTGCCGGACGCGGTGTCTCCGAAGCGCACCGAGGCGAAACCGTAGCCGCTGCCATAGATGGTCAGGATTCCGGCCCGCTCCGCCGTCGCGTCGCGGCAGGCCCAGTTGCCCGAATAGGATTGGGCGAAGCCGGGCGTTGCCAGGGTGAACAGCAGGGCGGTGAGGACGAATCGGCGCATGCGCTACAGTGGCCGGGCGCGGGCCGGCTTTCAAGCGCGCCGGCGCAACAGCTTTCCGATGACCGGCAGGCGCGGAGCCTTATTTTGTCGCGTTTCCGAAGCGCAAAACCGGGCGCCACTTTTGCTGGAACCGCGTCAGCGCGAACATCAGCCGCTGGCTCAGGGGCATGCGGTAGTCGCGCAGCTTGGAGAACGCGACCACCTCGGCGCGATACACCAGCTCGCCGCGCCGGTTGTGTCCCTCGATGGTGTTGAACAGCAGCCCCCAGCCCGGCAACGAGGCGGACGGGCGCTTGCCGGTAACGATCAGCCGATACTCGACGCTGTCGCCCGGCCGCACCGGCGTCTTGAACACCATGGAATTGACGCCGGGCGAGGGGCCGGACACGCCCGGCTCCTGCCCGAGCCCGCGCAGCCGCTCGGATTCGGCCTCGAGCGTGTCGACCATCAGCCGGTGCCCGACACAGGCGGTGTGCCAGCCCGAGGCGACCAGTCCGCCGAACGGCCCCTGCGGCGCGCTTTCGGCGTCGACATGGAAGTATTGCGGATCGTAGAGCCGGCCGAAGCGCTGGATCTCCTCGGCCGTGAACAGATGCGTGCCCAGAGGATAGGCGGTGTCGGTCTCGATATCCTCGAACCAGCGGGTCATCGCTCGCCCGCCCCGGCGGGCGCCACGGGATCGCGCAACGCGACCAGATTGACGAGCCGCATGGTCATCACCACCGCGTCGCGCTGGTTCCTGATGTCGAAATCGAGCGTGACGATGCCTCGATCCGGAATGCTGGCCGAGCGGCGCAGGGCGGAAATGGTGACCGTGCCGGTGATCTCGTCGTCGACCAGCACCGGCTTGCGCCATTTCAGGTTCTCGAAGCCGAGCCCGCCGGCCGAAGCGATCTTCGACAGGAACGCATCGACCAGCAGCCTGAGGCTGAGCGCCCCTGTCTGCCACCCGCTCGCCGCCAGCCCGCCCAGCAGCGAAGCTTTCGCGGCTTCCTCGTCGAGGTGGAAGGGCAGGGGATCGAACTCGCGCGCAAAGCCGGTGATCATCTCGCGCGTGACCCTGACGCGGCCAAGCGCAATGCGCTCGCCGACGGCGAGGTCTTCGTAATGGCGCAGGGATTGCGTTACCGGATTGGGCATATAGTTGACGTATAGGTCAATCCGGAAGGGATGGGAAGCGTAGATGGTGCTTACGACCGCGTGCCGGCATCCGTCAGCCGGTCGGCGACATTGCTGCTCACATGCACGAAGTTCGTCACCAGAAGCATGGCGTCGGTTTCGATGTAGACGATCAGATGCATGCCGCCGCGCACGAAGAATAGGTCGGCCGGCAGGTGGCCGCCGAAGGTGGCTCGACAGGACCGGCCATGCAGCCTGCCATCCGCAACCGCTTCGATACGTTCGACAAGGCTGCTTAGGTATTTCTCGGTCTGATGCGGGCCGAATGCCTGCTCGGTCCATTCGAGAATGTTTGCCAGCACGGTTTCGGCGCCGGCGGCGAGCCGCCAGGGTTTAGGCTGAATCGACATTCAGGATTCAGTTTTGGCTTGATGTGTGATTCATGGGTTTCCAGATTTTGTGATCTGGAGCCGTGTTATGTCGAAGCCGAAGCGGTACGAACTGAGCGCTGAGCAATGGCTCCGGATCGAGGATTTGTTGCTCGGCAAGCCTGGCGACCCGGGCCGTTCGGGCACGGACAATCTCACTTTCGTCAACGGTGTGCTGTGGGTGCTGCGCTCGGGCGCCCACTGGCACGATCTGCCTGAGCGCTACGGCAAGTGGAAGACTGTTCACAAGCGCTTCACGCGGTGGTCGAAGGCTGGCGTTTGGGAGCGGGTCTTCGCCCAACTCATCAACGATCCCGATAACGATTATATCAGTCTCGACTCGAGCCTTGTGCGCGCTCATCAGCAGGCAGCCACCGGAAAGGGCGGTGGCCAAAAAGGGGGGATCAGGCTCTGGGGCGTTCCAGAGGAGGACTGACGACCAAGATCCACATGGCCGTGGATGCGCTGGGCCGACCGCTGAAGCTGATCCTCACACCGGGGCAGCGCGGCGATGCGCCTCTCGCCCCA
>JAEWHZ010000215.1 GCA_023387585.1 Pseudomonadota bacterium | reverse complement strand
GCACCGAGCGAGAGCACGTAGTGGAAGTGCGCCACCACGTAATAGGTGTCGTGCAGCGCCCGGTCGGCGCCCGCATTGGCCAGCACCACGCCGGTCACGCCGCCGACGGTGAACAGGAAGATGAAGCCGATCGCCCACAGCATCGGGGTGCGGAAGGTGATCGAGCCGCCCCACATGGTGGCGATCCACGAGAAGATCTTCACGCCCGTGGGCACGGCGATCACCATGGTGGCGGCCACGAAGTAGCGCTGCACGTCGAGGCTGAGCCCGGTGGTGTACATGTGGTGCGCCCAGACCACGAAGCCGACGAAGCCGATCGCCACCATGGCGTAGACCATGGCGAGATAGCCGAAGACGGGCTTGCGCGAGAAGGTCGCCACGATGTGGCTGACGATCCCGAAGCCGGGCAGGATCATGATGTACACTTCCGGGTGCCCGAAGAACCAGAACAGGTGCTGGAACAGGATCGGGTCGCCCCCGCCTTCGGGATTGAAGAAGGCGGTGCCGAAATTGCGGTCGGTGAGCAGCATGGTGATGCCGCCCGCCAGCACCGGCAGCGCGATCAGCAGCAGGAAGGCCGTCACCAGCACCGACCACACGAACAGCGGCATCTTGTGCAGGGTCATGCCCGGCGTGCGCATGTTGAAGATGGTGGTGATCAGGTTGATGGCGCCCAGGATCGAGGAGATGCCGGCGATGTGCAGCGACAGGATCACGAAATCCATCGCCGGGCCGGGCTGGCCGGAGGTGGCGAAGGGCGGGTAGACGGTCCAGCCGCCGCCCGAGCCGTAAAGGCCGGCCGGGCCTTCGAAGAACATGGACAGCACCGTCAGCAGGAAGGCCGGCGGCAGCAGCCAGAAGGCGATGTTGTTGATACGCGGGAAGGCGGTGTCCGGCGCGCCGATCTGCAGCGGCGCGAAATAGTTGCCGAACCCGCCGACGGTCGCCGGCATCACGGTGAAGAACACCATGATCAGCGCATGCGCGGTGGTGAACACATTGTACATGTGCTTGCCGCCGTCCATCGCGGCGTCGCCCTCGACGCCATAGGCCATGGCGGCGAGACCGTGGAAGATCTGGATTCCCGGCTCCTGCAGCTCGAGGCGCATGAAGCCGGACAGGATCGCCCCGATGACCCCGGCGAACACCGAGAACAACAGGTACATCAGGCCGATGTCCTTGTGGTTCGTCGAATAGACCCAGCGGCGCCAGCCGAGCGGCGTGTCGGGATCGCGTGCGCCATGACCCGAGTGCCCGGTTGCCTGGGCTTCGAGATTAGCCTCTAGGTTTGCCATAACGTGATATCCCTAAACTACTGGACTGCCGCGAGCGTCGCATTGGCGGCGCCATAGCCTTCGTTCTCGAAGGCGTCGATCCAAGCTGCGTAATCTTCCTGGCTGACCACGCGCACCGCGATCGGCATGAAAGCATGGTCCTTGCCGCACAGTTCCGAGCACTGGCCGTAATAGATGCCGACCTCGCGCGCGTTGAACCAGGTCTCGTTCAGCCGGCCCGGCACGGCGTCGACCTTGATGCCGAAGGCCGGCACGGCGAAGGCGTGCAGCACGCCGGTGGGCGAGGCGGTGATCAGCATGCGCACCGTGGTATCGACCGGCACGACCAGCTCGTTGTCGACCGCGAGCAGGCGCGGCTGGCCGGGCTTCTGCTCCTCGCGCTGCTCGTCGTTGAGCATGTACTGGTCGAACCGCAGGCCCTGGTCGACATATTCATAGCTCCAGAACCACTGCTCGCCGGTCGCCTTGACCGTCAGCTCGGGTGCCGGGACCTCGACGTCGCCGCCCGAGAAGGAGAAGATGTCCGAGCCCAGATAGCGCCGCTCGCCGTCGGGCGTGGTCATCTGGTCGGCCAGGACACCGAAGGAGGGCACCGCGATCACGATCAGGATGATGATCGGCACCACGGTCCAGACCACCTCGACGATCGTGTTGTGGGTGAAGCGGCGCGGAACCGGGTTCGCCTTGGCGTTGAAGCGCAGCATGACGATGATCAGCAGCGCCAGCACCAGCAGCACGATGGCGGTGATGGTCCACATCAGGATGCCGTCATGGAAGGCGATGATCGAATCCATGATGGGGGTGACGGAGGGCTGCAGGCCGAGCTGGCCCGGCTCCGGCGCACCGACCACCGCATTGTCCTGTGCCGCGGCCAGGCTGGGCATGGCGGCAAGGGCAAAAGCGGCCAGCAGGCGCTTGAATAACGATCCGGACAACATAACCCCCTGGTCGTTCTGTTGGGCCTAAGCGTTTCGGCAGCTAGGGGGTCGGCACGTAAATTACCGCCCCGACTCACCGCGGAGCGCCACACGCTTGATTGCAACGAGCTAAACCACATCGCAGGTCGCGAGTCCATCGCGCTTGCCGACGCTGCGTCAAATTGATCCTGGCGCGGTTTTGCCCGGCAGGAAATCGGGCTCGCCCAGTTTTGCCCACCTTTGGCGGGCAATGGCGTCAAGGCGTTGTTGACAGGCGCCCGACCCGGGTTTGAATGACCGCAGCAGGCCGGTCGGGCCCGATTCGCGCTGCGTGGCAATCGCCGGCGCTTCGACAGTGCGACCACTCTATGGAGAGAAGCATGACCCGAACCCCGTTCACTGGCCCGGCGCTATCGCTCGCACGCAAGGGGCTCGCGGGCCTCGCGGTCGCGCTGGCGCTGTCCCTCGCCGGCGGCGCGGCGGCGCAGGGGGTGGTGCGCGCCGAATATGGCGACTGGCAGATGAGCTGCGACACCCCGCCCGGCGCCAGCACCGAGCAATGCGCCATCATCCAGAACGTGACCGCCGAGGACCAGCCCAATGTCGGCCTGTCGGTGATCGCGCTGCGCACCGCCGATGGCGAGGAGCGTCTCCTGCGCATCCTCGCGCCCCTCGGCGTGCTTTTGCCCAACGGACTGGGGCTCAACATAGACGGCACCGATATGGGCCGCGTCGCCTTCGTGCGCTGCCTGCCCAACGGGTGCGTCGCCGAAGTGCTGATCGAGGAGGATCTGCTCGACACGCTGATCGGCGGCGAAACGGCGGTCTTCGTCGTTTTCCGCACCCCCGAGGAGGGCATCGGCATCCCGGTGTCGCTGGAGGGGTTCGGGGAAGGGTTCGACGCCCTGCCCCAGCCCGCCGCCCCGTGACCGACGAGAAGCGCGGCACGCCGCGCCAGCGCACGCTCAAGGGCGCGCGCATCGTCGTCAGCGACGGTTTTTCGACGCTGGACTGCCAAGTGCGAAACCTGTCCGAGACCGGGGCGCGGCTGCGGGTCGCCAGCGTCGTCGGCATTCCCGACAGTTTCGAGCTGCGCCTCGACGACGGCCGAATCTTCCAGTGCCGCACCGCCTGGCGCAAGAGCGACGAGATCGGCGTCAGCTTCGTTTCGGACTGATTCCGCGCTCAGATCATTTCAGCGTTTCGCGGAAACGCTGAAATGATCCAAACCTTTGATTTATCACGTTTCCGAACCGGAAAACCGCTTCACACTTTTCCTGGAAACGTTCTAGCGCGGCGGGTTGGACTCGATCACCGGCACCTTGTTCTGCAGGTAAGCCTCGATCTTGTGGCTCACCAGCCGCTTGAAGCGGTCCTTTTCCACCTCGGCATGGGCGATGATCTCCTTGACGCGCCAGAACTCCATGGCCCCGAACGCCCCGACATGCGGGCGGATATAGATGTCGGGCGGATAGGCCGCCATCATATGTGCGGTCAGCGAATGCATCATGATCTGGGCCGAGCCGAACCAGAAGTCGAGCGGGCGCAGATCGACCTTCTGCATCACATGCGAGGGGTCGCCATTGACGTCGATGCCGATCAGGAAATCGGTGTCGATATCGGCCTGGTCGAGCGGCAGCGGATTGGACACGCCGCCATCGACCAGCACCTTGCTGGCATAATGCACCGGCTTGAAGAAGCTGGGTATGGCGATCGAGCCGGCGATGGCCGGGCGCAGCAGGCCGGAATCGAACACCGCCTGGTGCCAGCTCTGGAAATCCGTCGCCACCACATAGAGCGGGATCTTGAGCGCGTCGAACTCGCGCGGGAAGCCGGGCGGGGTGAAGGCGTCGACGATGGCCGTGGGGTCGAGCTGCATCTGGATGCCGCGCTCCCACAGCGAGCTCAGCCGCACATGGGTCGACCACAGCCGGCCGGCGATGATGCGCAGCGTGCCCAGCACGTCGAAGGCATGCTCGCGCAATTCGCGCCCGCTCATGCCGCTGGCCCAGCCCGCCCCGATCAGCGCACCGATCGAGGTGCCGGCGATCACCGAGGGTTTCAGCCCCAGCTCGTCCATCGCCTCGATATAGGGAATATGCGTGAGCCCGCGCGCCGAGCCGCCGCCCAATGCCACCCCGATCCTGGGTCCGTCCGAACGTAACATGGCCCGCCCCGGCTGCCCGGCCCTGAGGCGCTCGACGATGGCGCGGCCGCGCCGTTGCAGCGGCGTGGGTGCGCGCTCCTGCGGCGCCTCGGCCCTCGCGGACAAGCCTGGACGAGACGGGTTGAGAAAGGGTTCAGGCGCCGGCCGCGTCGCTGCGGGCGAGCTCGCGCCATCCGATATCGCGGCGACAGAAGCCTTCTGGCCAAACAATCGCATCAACGGATTGGTAAGCACGACGCTGCGCCTCCACGACGGTCGCGCCCAGTGCCGTGACATTCAGCACGCGCCCGCCATTGGCCAGTAAACGGTTATCGTCCCGCCGCGTTCCGGCATGAAACACCTGAATCTCCGGCCCGTCCAGCCCTTCCGCTCCTTTGATCTCGCTGCCGGTCTCGTAGCGGCCCGGATAGCCCTTCGCGGCGAGGATCACCGTCAGCGCCGCTTCCGCGCGCCACACGGCGAACTTGCCGGCCAGCGCGCCGGTCGCCGTGGCCCAGAGCAGGTCGAGCAGGTCCGAGCGCAGGCGCATCATCATCACCTGGCATTCGGGGTCGCCGAAGCGCGCATTGTATTCGATCAGCTTCGGCCCTTCGGCCGTCAGCATCAGCCCGGCATAGAGCACGCCCTGATACGGCGTGCCGCGCCTTGCCATGCCTTCGACCGTTGGCGTGACGATGGTGTCCATCACTTCGGCCGTCAGCGCCTCGGTCAGCACGCTCGCCGGCGAATAGGCGCCCATGCCGCCGGTGTTCGGCCCGGTGTCGCCGTCGAAGGCGCGCTTGTGGTCCTGGGCCGAGGCGAGCAGCAGCGTGTCGCGCCCGTCGCAGAGGACGAACAGGCTGACCTCCTCGCCTTCCAGCAATTCCTCGATCACCACCGCCGCCCCGGATTCCCCGAACAGACCGCCAAAACAGTCGCGGATCGCCGCCTCGGCCTCCTCGACGGTCTGCGCCACGGTCACGCCCTTGCCGGCCGCCAGCCCGTCCGCCTTGATGACGATCGGCGCGCCGTGCTCGCGCACATAGGCGAGCGCCGGCGCCTCGTCCTCGAAGCGGGCATAGCGGGCCGTCGGAATATCCATCTCGTCGCAGAGCTGCTTGGTGAAGCTTTTCGAGCCCTCGAGCTGGCCGGCCGCGCGCGAGGGGCAGAACGCGATGATGCCGGCCGCACGCAGATCGTCGCCGAGCCCGGCCACCACCTGCGCATCCGGCCCCACCACGACGAAATCGATGCCGTATTCACGCACCGCGGCGATCACCGCTTCATGGTCGGCGATGTCGATCTTCAGATTGGTGGCGACGCTTTCGGTTCCGGCATTGCCCGGCGCCACGAACAGTTCCGTCAGGCGCGGCGACTGCGCGATCTTCCATGCCAGCGCATGCTCGCGCCCCCCCGAACCGACAACCAGAACCCGCATGTCCGTACCCCTGTCTTGCGCGGCGGTGATGCAACGAAGCCGCCGCGGATGCAAGGAAAAGCCGGGCCTTGCTTGACGCGGCCCGTGCAACGGGGCACGACACCGCCATGTCCGAGGCTCCCCGTTCCAACGCCGCCGAATTCACCGTCTCCGAAATCTCGCTCGCCCTCAAGCGCACCGTCGAGGACAATTTCGGCTTCGTGCGGGTGCGCGGCGAGATCTCCGGCTTTCGCGGCCAGCACGCCTCGGGCCACGCCTATTTCACCCTCAAGGACGAGAGCGCCACCATCGACGCGGTGGTGTGGAAGGGCAATTATCCGCGCCTCGGCTTCAAGCCCGAGGAGGGGCTGGAGGTCATCGCCACCGGGCGGCTGACCACCTTCCCGCGCTCGTCGAAATACCAGATCGTCATCGAGCGGCTCGAGCCGGCCGGCGCCGGGGCGCTGATGGCGCTGCTCGAGGAACGGCGCAAGCGCCTCGCCGCCGAGGGCCTGTTCGCGCGCGAGCGCAAGCGCCCCCTGCCCTATCTGCCGCGCGTCATCGGCGTCATCACCTCGCCGACCGGCGCCGTCATCCGCGACATTCTCCACCGGCTCGAAGACCGGTTCCCCAGCCATGTCATCGTCTGGCCGGTGCGGGTGCAGGGCGAGAC
The DNA here is from genome assembly GCA_023387585.1 of Pseudomonadota bacterium. Classification (GTDB taxonomy): domain Bacteria; phylum Pseudomonadota; class Alphaproteobacteria; order Rhizobiales; family Devosiaceae; genus Devosia. The sequence goes on along the minus strand of JAEWHZ010000215.1, from coordinate 3,661 downwards.
CTCGGCCGCCGAGGTCACCGCCGCGCTCGAAGGCTTCAACGCGCTGCCCGAAACCGGCCCCGTGCCACGCCCCGACCTCCTGATCGTCGCGCGCGGCGGCGGCTCGATCGAGGACCTTTGGGGGTTCAACGAGGAAAGCGTGGTGCGGGCCGTCGCCGCGAGCGCCATCCCCGTCATCACCGCCGTCGGGCACGAGACCGACACCACGCTGGTCGATCATGCCGCCGACATGCGCGCGCCCACCCCCACCGCCGCCGCCGAGGCCGCCGTGCCGGTGCGCGCCGAGCTGATCTCCTATGTCGGCGACCTCGAAACCCGCATGCGCCACGCCACGCGCCGCATCGCCGCCGCCGGCCGCGACCGCTGGCGCGCCGCTGCCGCCGGCCTGCCGCGCCCGCACGACCTGGTCAACCCGCAGCGCCAGCGGCTCGACCATGCGGCGAGCAATCTGTTCGCCTGTTTGCGCCATTCCGTCGCCGAACGGCGGCTCGCCATCGGCCAGATCGCGCCGCTGCTGCGGCCCGAACGCCTGCGCCAGCATCTCGCCGAGCGCGGCCGCATGCTCGACGCGCTGCTCGATCGCGCGCGGCGCGGGCTCACTGCCGAAACCCGCGCCTTGCGCCTGCGCCTCACCGGCAGCCAGCGCGAGCTTCCCCGCCTCGCCCGCCAGCAGGTCGCGACAAGACGCCAGCGCTTCGACGCCCTGTCCGGGCGCCTTTCGATCCGCCCGCTGCGCGACGAGGTGAACGTCGCCCGCAACCGGCTCGACGCCCTGTCCGGGCGGCTCGTCACCGGCTTCGCCCGCGAGATTTCGCGCCGGCGCCAAACCCTCGACACGCAGGACAAGCTGCTGGCCTCGCTCGGCTACACCAACGTGCTGGCGCGCGGTTTCGCGCTGGTGCACACCGCCGAAACCGACGCGCTGGTCACGGGCCGCGCCGACACGGCGCCCGGCATGGCGGTCGAGATCGAGTTCGTCGATGGTCGCGTCGAGGCCGTGATCGGCGCCGACGGCACCCCGCGCCCCGCGACGCCGCGCCGCAAGCCCCGCGATCCCGGAACACCTGAGGGGCAGGAAAGCCTCTTTTGAACCCGCGCCCCCGGCGCTATATGCGAGGCGAACCGCAGGAGGGCAGGATGAACATATTCGACAAGGGATTCTCGCCCGCCGAGGCCGAGCTGCGCTATCTCGACGCCGATTACGTGGTGATCAAGCCGGGCAGCTTCGTGCGCTGCGCCATCACCGGAAAGCCGATCGCGCTCGACGAGCTGCTCTACTGGAACGTCGACCGGCAGGAGGCCTATGCCGACCCCGACGCCGCGCGCATCGCCTATGAACGCCACGGCATCGGAGCCTGAGCGGTGAACGGCGCGGCGGCCGGGCGCCGCCTGCTCGTCATCTCCAACGGCCATGGCGAGGACTGGATTTCCGCCGCCATGATCCGCGCCCTGCCGCCGGGCTGGAGCGTCGAGGCCTATCCCATGGTCGGCGCCGGCACCGCCTATGCCGATATCTGCCCCATAGTCGGCCCACGCGCCCAGATGCCATCCGAAGGCTGGCGCAACGTCAAGGGCTCGTGGCGGCGCGACATCGCCGGCGGCGCGCTCGGCACCATCCCGCCGGCGCTGGGCTTTCTGCGCAAGGTGCGCGAACGCTACGACCGGGTCATGGTGGTCGGCGACATGGTCGGCGTCATCGCCGCCTGCCTCACCGGCTATCGCGGCCTCCATTATGTCGACGTCTACAAGACCGGCGCCGCTCGCCTCTATTCCAGTGCCGAGATTTTCGTCATCCAGCGCGCCTGCGCCCGCGTCTTCTGCCGTGCCGAAAGCCTTGCGGGAAAACTGCGCGAAAAGGGCGTCGTCGCCACCGCGCCCGGCAATGTGATGATGGATACCATCCCTTATGGCGAATACGACGCCACCGCGCGCCGCGAGCGGGCCCGCGCCGTCACCCTGCTGCCCGGCAGCCGCCAGTTCACCGCCGAAAGCTTCACCCTCCAGATCGAGGCGCTGCGCGCCCTGCCGGACGAGCTGCTGCCCGACATCTTCGTCGCCATCGCCGGCGGGGTCGATATCGAGGTGCTGGCGCGCGCCGCCCGGCTCGAGCGCACCGCGATCCTGTCGGGCGATGCCGCCGATCTCGGCGAACTGGCCGATGGCAGGCTCAGGGTCCGCATGGCGCGCGGCAAGGCGCTGGGCAATCTCATCGCGGCGAGCGATCTGGTCATGAGCCAGGCCGGCACCGCCACCGTGCAGGCCATCGGCCTCGGAAGGCCGGCGATCACCTTCATCAACCCGCGCGACCGCCGCTCGCGCTTTTCCGACGAGCAGGCCCTGTTCGGCTCGGCGCGCGTGGTGGTCGAATCCGATGTCGCCGCCGTCTCCGCCGCGCTGCGCCGGCTGCTCGAGGACGATGCCGAGCGCGAGGAGCTTGCCGCCATCGGCCGCCAGCGCATCGGCGGCCCCGGGGCGCTGGCCGAGATCGTGCGCGCGGTCGCCGGCTGATCACGCCCGCCGACGCGTCACCACAGCCGGCCGGCCCATTTCGGTTCGGCGGTCAGGGTATCGAAGACGGCATCGGCCGAAATCAGCGTCAGCCCCCTGACGATCGCCGTCGCGCCGATCAGCCGGTCGAAGGGATCGCGATGCGCCCACTCCAGCGTCGCGGCCAGCAGGCTTGCTTGCGCGGACAGCCCCACCAGCCTGCCGCCCTGCTCATCGGCCAGTGCGATCAGCCGGTCGAGAAACGGCGCCATCTCCGGCCATTTTCCGAGCCGGACCTTCTGGCCGATCTCGAAAAGGCTCATGGCGCTGATCGACACGGTTTCCGCCTGTTCGATCGCGGCCGTGGCCACCGGGGACAGGCGCGGATCGGCCGTCAGGGACCAGACCCAGGCATGGGTGTCGAGCAGCACATGCCTCACGCCCGTCACTCCCAGAGCGCCAGCTCGTCCTCGCTCATCGGCTCGAAGAAATCGGGTTGCGTGCCGGTAAGCTCGCCCGCCAGCAGGCCGATGGCGAAGCCGCTGCGGGCGGCGACGGGAACGATCCTTACCATCGGGCGCTTGCCTTTGGCGATGATGACCTCTTCGCCCGCCAGCGCCGCCTCGATCAGTTTCGACAGATTCGTCTTGGCCGCATGAATCGTCACCTGCATGCCCGCCTCCTATTAGCTAACTTAGTCAACTATATAGGCCGCGCAGCATGCGGCGACAAGCGCCGAGGCGTTTTACCCCGCCGCCGGCGGGTTCATCTCCGGTTCCAGCAGCCGGTGCAGATGGACGATGAAATAGCGCGTCTGGGCGCTGTCGACGGTCTGCTGCGCCTTCTGGCGCCAGGCGGTGTAGGCGCTGGCGTAGTTGGGATAGACGCCGACGATGTCGACCTCGTCGAGATCGGCGAAGGTGACGCCGCTGATGTCGCTCAGCTCGCCCCCGATCACGAGGTGCAGCAGCTGCTTTTCCGGTGCGTCGGTCATTTGGTCCTCAACGAAACGAACAAAACGATCACAGCGCAGCCCGGGCCGGGCCTTCCTCGGCGGGGCAGCCATAGACCTTGACCAGGGCGCTGCGCAGATAGGGTTGTAGGCGCATGTCCGCGAAGGCCGCAAGCGCGCCATGGCGCAGGTCCGGCCGGTTGAACACCGGGGGGCCGCTGC
>JAEWHZ010000108.1 GCA_023387585.1 Pseudomonadota bacterium | reverse complement strand
ACACCGATACGCGAGACATCCCGTTTTCGTCCTTGACATCCAAGCAACGTGTGGGCGACGGGCCCATGGAAGCGGCACCCGGTCGAATGTACAGCATATGGGCGAAAAACCCGCCGGTTCAAGGGCGCGGGCCACGGGCCTGCGAGGGGCAGAATGGATAATCTCTTCGCCATCGTCACCCCGGCGCATTCGGCTGAGGCGACCCTGACGGCCACGGTTCGCAGCGTCCTCGCCCAGACCGACCCCGGCTGGCGGCTCTATATCGTCGCCGATGACGGCTTCGACTACCGCCAGATGCTGGAAGCCGAGGGTGTCGCGGATTCGCGTTTCACCTTCCTGTCCTCGGGCGGCATCGGCCGCGGCGCCTCGCATGCGCGCAACGTCGCGCTCGACATCGTCGCCGAGCCCTATGTCGCCATCCTCGACGCCGACGACCGCTTCAAGCCCGAAAAGCTCGCAAGACTCAGGGAGGCGCTCGCGACGCACGCCATCGTGACCTGCGCCCTCGACGTGATGAGCCAGGATTTTTCCCATCTGCGCTTCGTCGGCACCGGCGAAAGCCGGCCCATGCGCCCGGGCGCCCACAAATGGACCAGCCTGTCGATGGATTCGATGGTGGCCTGGGACCGGCGCCGCACCGATGCACGCTACGATCCCACACTGTCCAACATGACCGATCTGGAACTGCTTTTGCAGCTCTATCAGCGCGCGCAAACCTCGTTCCATTTCGGCATCCCGCTGCACGACTACATCAAGCGCCTGACCTCGATGAGCAATGGCGCGAACGTCGCCGCGGGCATGATCCGCTCCAAGACCGAAATCCGCCGCCGCCTGCTCGCCGGCCATTATGCGCTGGCCGAAGCCGAGGCGGCCGGCGTCGCCGCCTTCCTCGATATCTCGCTTGCGGCCGAACGCAGCTACGAGACGGCGCTCGCCGCCCGGCCCGGCCTGCTGTTCGAGGACCATGTCGAGCCGATGCTGCGCGCGGCACGCCCGGGGTGAGCGGGCAGCGCCCGGCCACTTGCCTTGGCGCCGTCTTGGAACTATAGAGCCCCATTCCGGACCGCCCGGCCAAAAGGCATGCCGTGGCGGTCTTTGCACGCGATGGGCTTCAATCCATCCCAAACGTCGTTCAAGGACAATCGCAAAATGCCCAAGATGAAGACAAAATCCGGCGCCAAGAAGCGGTTCCGGTTCACCGCCACGGGCAAGGTGAAGGCCGGCGTCGCCGGCAAGCGCCACCGCCTGATCTCGCACAACGCCAAGTACATCCGCACCAACCGCGGCACCAAGATCCTCGCCAAGGGCGATGAGGGTCTGGTGAAGTGGTACATGCCGTACAATCGCTGAGCCCGGAGAACCTGAACCATGTCTCGCGTTAAGAGGGGCGTCACCGCGCACGCCCGCCACAAGAAGGTTCTGAAGGCCGCCGAGGGCTATTACGGCCGCCGCAAGAACACCATCCGCATCGCCAAGCAGGCGGTGGAGAAGGCCGGCCAGTACGCCTATCGCGACCGCCGTAACAAGAAGCGCAATTTCCGCGCCCTGTGGATTCAGCGCATCAACGCCGCCGTGCGCGAGCACGGCCTGACCTATGGCCGATTTATCGACGGCCTCGGCAAGGCCGAGATCGCGGTCGACCGCAAGGTGCTCTCGGATCTGGCGATCCACGAGCCGGCGGCATTCGGCGTCCTGGTCGAAAAGGCCAAGGCCGCGCTGGGCTATCTCAAGGACGTGGACACCACCACCCACGCCCGCGTGACCGCCTAAGCCACGACCGCGTCGGCTTTGCCGAGGGTATTCGCGCCTTGCGCCGCTCCGAAAGGGGCTGGCGCAAGGCGTTTTCGTTTGCCAAACGCCATCCGTCAGCCAAACTGGATTCCTGTCATGTCAACCGACGGCACCTCGCTCGAAACGACGATCGCCAATCTCGGCGCCGAAATCCATGCCGCCATCGCCGCCGCCGAAACCGAGCCCGCGCTCGATGCGGTGCGGGTCGGGGCGCTGGGCAAGAAGGGCTCGGTCAGCGCGCTGCTCGCCGGGCTCGGTGCCATGGCGCCCGACGAGCGCCGCACGGCCGGCCCGGCGATCAACGGGCTGAAGGCCGAGATCGGCGCCGCCCTCGAAGCGCGCGCCAATGCGTTGCGGGCCGCCGCCCTCGAAGCGCGCCTCGCCGCCGAAAAGCTGGACGTCACCCTGCCGCTGCGCCCGGCCCCAACCGCGCGCGGACGCATCCATCCGATCAGCCAGGTGATCGACGAGATCACCGCCATCTTCTCCGACATGGGCTTCGCAATCGCCGAAGGCCCGGACATCGAGACCGACTATTACAACTTCACCGCGCTGAATTTCCCCGAAGGCCATCCGGCGCGCGAGATGCACGACACCTTCTTCATGAAGCCCGGCCCCTCGGGCGAGAAGAAGGTGCTGCGCACCCACACCTCGCCGGTGCAGATGCGCGTCATGCAGCGCACCAACGAGAAGCCGGCCGCGCCCTGGCTGACCGCGCCGATCGACCCGCCGATCCGCGTCGTCATGCCCGGCCGCACCTATCGCAACGATTCCGACCAGACCCACACCCCGATGTTCCATCAGGTCGAGGGGCTGGTAATCGATAAGTCGAGCCATATCGGCCAGCTGCGCTGGGTGCTGGAGGAGTTCTTGAAGGCCTTCTTCGAGGTGGAGAATGTCACCCTGCGCTTCCGCCCCAGCTTCTTCCCCTTCACCGAGCCTTCCATGGAGGTCGACGTGCAATGCGACCGCTCGGGCTCGGAGGTGAAGATCGGCGAGGGCAGCGACTGGCTCGAAATCCTCGGCTGCGGCATGGTGCATCCCAACGTCATCCGCAATGCCGGGCTCGATCCCGATATCTACCAGGGGTTCGCCTGGGGCATGGGCATCGACCGGCTCGCCATGCTCAAATACGGCATGCCGGACCTGCGTGCCTTCTTCGACGCCGACCAGCGCTGGCTCGACCACTACGGCTTCCGCCCCCTCGACCTGCCCACCCTGTTCTCGGGTCTCAGCTCTTGATTTGATTGTGGCAACGATTAAATGGGTGTAGGCCGTGGAGCTGGAGTGGGATGAAACGAAGCGGCAGGATGCGCTGGACAGGCGTGGATTGGATTTCGCCGACATTGCCTTTGTCGACCCCGCCAGCGTGATCAGCGAGCGCGACGACAGGTACGACTATGGCGAAGCACGTTTCACCAGCTTCGGCTATCTCGACGGCGTGCTGATCAACTTCTGCTGGACGCCGAGAAACGGGCGCATACGCATCATCTCGATGAGGAAGGCCAATGACCGCGAACGCAAAAAGTACCAGGCGCGCTAGCGCGCCGCACAGGGACCGCGAGCCGGGCACGATGGAGGGCATCCTGCCCGGCGAGTCGCTCGACGATTTCGAAAAGCGCGTCGGCGACGATGCACCGGAATGGACCGAGGAAAACTTCAAGCGCGCCCGGCCCATCTCCGACTTCCCCGAACTGCTCGAGGCCATCAACAATGCCCGGGCCCGACGGGGTGAACGCGGCCCGCAAAAATCGCCCACCAAGGACCGCATCGGGCTGCGGCTCGACCGGGCGGTGGTCGATTATTTCCGCGCCACCGGTCCCGGCTGGCAGACGCGCATCAACGATGTGCTGGCCGAACATGTGAAGAAGCAGTCTTGAGCACCCCCGATCCCATAGCCGCGCCCGTCTTCGTCGTCACCGACATCGAATCCGATGGCCCGACGCCGCTGCACAATTCCATGCTCAGCTTCGCCTCGGTCGCCATCGAAGCCGACGGCACGCCGCATGGCGAGTTCGAGGCGGTGCTGGAGCCGCGCCCGGATCGCACCACGAACGAGGTCACCATGGCCTGGTGGGCCACCCAGCCCGAAGCCTGGGAAGCGGCGACCACCGGGGCCGAGCCGCCCTCCGTGGTCATGCCGCGCTATGCCGACTGGGTCGAAAGCCTGCCCGGCCCGAAAGTCTTTGTCGCAGCCCCGATGATCTTCGACGGGTTGTGGATGGACCATTATCTCGACGAATATGCCAAGACGCGCGCCCTGTCCGGCCCCTTCAACGGCCGGCAGATCTTTCGCGGTGGCGGGGTGTGCCTTTATACCATGGCCGGCACGCTGCGCGGCGCGGCCTATCTCGACTGGGGCATGAGCAAGCTGCCGGCCGAATTCTACGGCCATGTGCCGCACACCCACCGCGCCATCGACGACGCGCGGGGCTTCGCCAACGTGCTCGTCGAACTGTTCAAGATTTCCCGCACCCTGCCGGCCATCAACGGCACCAAGAGCGACTTCCGATAAGGGCAAGACATGAAGTTCACCCTCGACTGGCTCAAGGAACACCTCGAGACCAATGCGACACCGACCGAGATCGCCGAAACGCTGACCCGCATCGGGCTCGAGGTCGAGGGCGTCGAAGACCAGGGCAGGGCGCTTGAGAACTTCGTCGTCGCCCGAGTGGTATCGGCCGAACAGCACCCGAATGCCGACCGGCTGCGCGTGTGCAAGGTCGATGCGGGCACCGGCGAGATTCTCGACGTCGTCTGCGGCGCCCCCAATGCGCGCACCGGCCTCAAATCCGTCTTCGCCTTCCCCGGCACCTATATCCCGGGCAAGGACATCACCATTACCAAGGGCGTCATCCGCGGCCAGGTGTCCAACGGCATGCTGTGCTCCGGCGCCGAGCTCGGCCTGTCCGAGGATCATGACGGCATCATCGAGCTGCCCGAGGACGCGCCCGTTGGCGAAAAATATGTCGATTATGCCGGCATAGACGGCGTCGTCTTCGACATCGCCATCACCCCCAACCGGGGCGATGCCACCGGCGTTTACGGCGTTGCGCGCGATCTCGCCGCCGCCGGCCTCGGCACGCTCAGGCAGGCCGACATGTCCCCCGTGCCCTCGGTCGGCCCCAGCCCCATCCCGCCGTTGCCGCAGAACTTCGCCGAGGGCGAGCCCAAGGCGATCCGCAAATTCGCCGGCCGCTATATCCGGGGCGTTAAAAACGGCCCCTCGCCCGACTGGCTGCAGCAGCGCCTGCGCGCCGTCGGCCTCAGGCCGATCAACGCAATCGTCGACCTCACCAATCTCGTCTCGCTCGGCTGGGGCCGGCCGCTGCACGCCTATGACGCCGACAAGGTCGAGGGCGAGATCGTGCTGCGCAACGCGCGCAACGAGCCCTTCGATGCGCTCGACAACAAGATCTATACCCTCGACGAGACCATGACCGTCATCGCCGACGATCGCGGACCGCTCTGTCTCGGCGGTGTCATGGGCGGCATCCGCTCCGGCGTTACCGACGAGACGGTGAACGTCTTCATGGAATGCGCCAGCTGGGACCCCGAGCTGATCGCGCGCACCGGGCGCAAGACCGGCATCGTCTCCGACGCCCGTTACCGGCTCGAACGCTCGGTCGACCCGGCGCTCACCGAGCCGGGCATGGAGCTTGCGACGCGCCTCGTGCTCGAACTGTGCGGCGGCGAGCCGATGGAGCCGGCAATCTCCGGCGAGGACGTTTTTCCGGACACCGTGGTCGAATTCCCCCTCGCCGAGGTCCGCCGCCTCACCGGCCTCGAGCTCAGCCCCGAGCGCATCACGGAAATCCTCGCCGGCCTCGGCTTCGCCGTTGAGGGCGATGGCCCGGTGCGTCGGGTCAAAGTGCCAAGCTGGCGCCCGGACGTCACCCAGAAGGCCGACCTCGTCGAAGAGGTCATGCGCATGGTCGGCGTCGACAATGTCCCCGTCGAACCGCTGGCGCGGCTCCACCACGTCGCCCCGCGCATGCTCACCACCATCCAGAACCGCCGCCGCCTCTCGCGCCGGGCGCTGGCGGCGCGCGGGCTGGACGAGGCGGTCACCTGGTCCTTCATCCCGCATGACGAGGCGGTGCGCTTTGGCGGCGGCGCCGAGGCGCTCCAGCTCGCCAACGCCATCGCCTCCGACATGACCGACATGCGCCCCTCGCTGCTGCCCGGCCTGCTCGCGGCCGCGCGCCGCAACCAGAATCGCGGCTTTGCCGATATCGCCCTGTTCGAGGTGGGGCAGGTCTTTTTGTCCGACGAGCCCGGCGGCCAACACACCTATGCCACCGGCCTGCGCACCGGCACCGCGACGCTCGAAGGCGGCGGCCGCCACTGGTCCGGCAAGGGCAACGCCGTCTCGGTGTTCGACGCCAAGGCCGACCTCGCGGCGCTTCTCGACGCCCTCGGAACCGACATCGACAAGCTCCAGCTCGTCGCCGAGCCTGCCCCGTGGAGCCATCCCGGCCGCGGCGGCCGGCTCCAGCTCGGACCGAAAACCGTACTCGGCTGGTTCGGCGAGCTGCATCCGGCGCTGCTCGACGAACTCGACATCGACGGCCCGGTCGTCGCCTTCGAGCTCGATCTCGACGCCTTGCCCGAGCCGCGCCGCCGCCCGACCCGCGCCAAGCCGGCGCTGAACCTGTCGCCCTTCCAGCCCGTGCGGCGCGACTTCGCCTTCGTGGTCGACCGCAAGGTCGACGCCGCCACGCTGATCCGCGCCGCTCGTGGCGCCGACAAGGCGCTGATCACCGATATCGGCATCTTCGACGTCTTCGAGGGCGCGCATCTGGGCGAGGACAAGAAATCGGTCGCCATCGAGGTCGTCCTGCAACCGCGCGAACGCACCCTCACCGACGCGGAAATCGAAACCGTTGCCTCCGGCATCGTCGCCGCCGTCCAGAAAGCCACCGGCGCCACCCTGCGAGCCTGAACGCCGACGCCATCCCTCCCCCTTCCAGGGGGAGGTCAGGTGGGGGTAGAGGGAGTTGGGGTAGCGCGGAGCTCCCGATTGACGCCATCTTCCCCGTCCACATATCGCTTCACCAATAGCGGGACCGTCCGATGAGCGCAGCACAGGCCAGTGCAATTGTCACGGCGCGCGGGCTGAAGAAGCGCCTCGGCGGGCGCGAGATCCTGCACGGCATCGATTTCGACATCCCGCCCGGCCGCATCGTCGGGCTCGTGGGGCATAACGGCGCCGGCAAGACCACGACCCTCAACGCCATTCTCGGACTGACGAGCTGCGAGGGCGAGATCCGCGTGCTCGGGCAGGACCCTTTCGCGCGCCGGGCAAAGCTGATGCGCGACGTCGCCTTCATCTCCGATGTCGCCAGCCTGCCGCGCTTCCTGCGCGTGCGCGAGCTTTTGCGTCTCGTTGCTCGCATCCACCCCAATTTCGACCCCGAGCGCGCCCGCGCCCTTCTGGAAGGCACCGAGGTCAAGCCCGAGCAGCGGGTGCGCCAGCTCTCCAAGGGCATGACGGCCCAGCTCCATCTCGCCATCGTCATGGCCATCGAGGCGCGCCTGCTGGTGCTCGACGAACCCACCCTCGGGCTCGACATCACCTATCGCAAGCGCTTCTACCGGCGCCTCGTCGAAGACTACATGACCCCCGAGCGCACCCTGCTCATCACCACCCACCAGGTGGACGAGATCGAGTTCCTGCTCACCGACATCATGTTCATGCGCGACGGGCGGCTGATCATGGACATGCCCATGGCCCGCGTCGGCGACATTTTTCGCCAGCTCGTCATCTCCGGTCCCGAACAGGCCGAACCGGCCCGCGCGCTCAAGCCGATCTACGAGGAAACGCGCTTCGGCCAAACCGTCTTCGTCTATGCCCACCGCCCTGAAACCGAGCTCAGCCCCCTTGGCGCCGTCTCGACCCCCACTTTGTCCGACCTGTTCGTCGCGCTGATGAGCGAAGAGGGGAGGGCCATGCCATGAAAGCCTTCCTGGCGCTGGTCTGGCGTGAATGTCTTGAGCATCGCGGCGCCTTCTTCATCGCCCCGACGATCCTGCTCGCCGCCTTCACCCTGCTGTTCGGCTTCGCCCTGTTCACCGGCCGGCTCGATGCGCTGTTCGAATATCTCGCCACGTCCGGCGAGTTCGGCGGCGCCAATGCCCAGGTCGCCCGCTCGATCTCGCTCGGCTTCATCGCGCTCAATGCGCGCACCATCATCGAGCGCGGCGTCATGCTGCTCGCCTTCGGCTGGGCGCTCTATGCCATCGGCGTCGCCTTCTTCTACGCCGCCGACGCCTTCACCGCCGACAGGCGCAACAACGCCATGCTGTTCTGGAAATCCATGCCGGTTTCCGACTTCACGGTGCTGATGAGCAAATATGTCGCCGCCATCATCGTGCTGCCGCTGGTGGCCACGGTGCTGATGGCGCTCAACGGGCTGGTCTTCGCCGGCCTGCTGGCGGTGGTGCTGTGGTCCTTCACCTCGCTGCAGCTCATCGTCACCGAATGGCTCTATCAGCTTGGCGCCGTCATCCTCGGGCTCGGCGCCACGGTCTTCGCCATCTCGGCATGGTACCTGCCGGTCGTCGGCTGGGTCGGCGCGCTCAGCGTCGTCGTCGGACGCTGGAGCATTCCGCTGTCCTTCCTGCTGCCCACCATGGCCAGCCTGGTCGAGAACATGTTCGTGCGCTTCGACTTCGAGGGCGGCTATGTGTGGAACTGGCTCAGCTGGCGCCTCACCTTTCCGCAATTGCAGGAAGGCTATATCGGCGAATGGGCCGCCTCGACGGAGAAATTCGAGCTCGGCACCTATCTTGCGAGCCTCGTCGACATGCTCGACTGGCCGCAGATCGGCTATGGCGTGGTGTTTTCCGTCATCGTGCTGCGCCTTGCCGCCGAGTACCGGCGCCGCCGCATCCTCGCCTGATCGCAACCTTTTTCGCCGGCGCGACATAAATGCCCAAAATTGCTCATCAATCGGGCGCATTCGCCCGTATATCCAGAATCCCGCCCGCCCAGCATCCGGAGCCCGGTTCCATGACCCGCCCCATGATCCATACGCGCCTCGCCGCCGCCTGCCTCCTGGCCCTCGGCCTCGCCGCCCCCGCCTTTGCCCAGCAGGGCGATGTGCCCGAATTTGAATCCGAGCTCGAGGCGCCCAGCGCCAATTCCGACAATCCGGCTCCCCTGCCGGGCGAGCCCGTCATCTCGATCAACATGCCCGCCAGCCCCCGCGACCTGCTCACCGGCCTTCTCGCCACACGGGCGCTGATCGAAATCTGCGAATTGCCGCTCGACGCCAATATCGGCAACGCCATGGATGCCGACCAGGCCGATTTCGTCGCCCGCCTGCAGCTCGCCCCCGAGGCGGCCGATGCCAGCTACGAGCAGATCCGTATCGCCACCGAAGCCCGCAGCCCCGACTGCGCCGAAGGTAGCCCGGACCGCCAGGGCGTCGAAGCCGTCCTCTCCGCCTATCGCGATATCCTGCCCGCCGCCGCCCCGGCGAACTGAGCCGAATCGTTGCTTTGTCGCGTTTTTGAACCGCAAGAGTGATAGCCACTTTTGCGGGAAACGCTTAGGCGGCTTGCTTCTCACTCGCACAGCCGCGCCGTGCAGCTCGTGCCATGGCATCCGAGATCAAGGTGGAAATGGTCCTCATGCGCCGCATTGGCCTCGGGGCCGAGCACGGTCGTGAAGATGCCGCAGGCGGCGCCATGGGCGAAGCGCAGCACCCCTCCATCGGCGCCATCGTCCGCCCAGCCTTCGAGCACGGACAGGCGCTGCCCGTCCTCGAGCAGCAGGGCCCCCACGTCGAGCGCATTGGCGAAACCGTGCTCGGACATGTCGGCGCCTTCCGCATTGTTGCGCGGCCGGCAGAAATAGCTGGTCGAAACCTCGATCGCCGCCAGCCGCGAATCGGTGCCGGCGGCGATATGCCCTTCCAGCGCCTCGGCCCATTCGGCGAGTCCGGTCGCCATCTCGCAATTGAGCGTCGCCGGGCTCGACAGCGCCACCATGCGGCCATTGGCCAGAACCCCGCTCACCGATAGCGGCGACACCTCGCCGCAAATCCCGGCCTCGCTGATCGGTGCCACCAGTTCCGCCTCGATCCGCCCGCGCAGCAGCGCCGGGCAGGCACTCTGATAGATGCGCGCCGGCTCTTCGAGCCCGGGTTCCGGTTCGGGCTCTGCTTCGCCCTCGACGGTATCGCTCTCCGCCGCTTCGCCCGCGTCCGCCGGCGTGTCCTCCACCGGGTCGGAGTCCTCCGCTTCGGTCTCCGCCGGTGTCGCCTCATCTTCTGAAGGCGGCACCTCCTCGTCCCCGGGCGCTTCCTCCGTCTGGTCCTCGCCCAGCCCATCCGGCCGTGGCCGGGGGATCGGCGGTGCCTCCGTGTCCTCGCCCTGCGCCGTTTCCTCCGCCGGCGGGCGCGGGGCAGGGCGGCGTGGCGGGGTGATCGGCGCGGTCAGCCCCTCCACCATGGTCTCGAGCTGTTGCAGGAAATCCTGCGCCATGATCGCCGGCGTCGCGGCCAGCAGCAGGGCGATGATCAAGGGGATGGGGCGTCGCATGCGGCCCCAACGCAACACAGGCGCCCGGCGTTGCCGCATCGGTGTTGTTAAGCCTTGCTAAACCCTTTTGCGCGGCTCTTTCGCTTCTGCTAGAGGGCGCGCATGACCACGCCACTCAGCCACATCCGCAATTTCTCCATCGTCGCCCATATCGACCACGGCAAGTCGACGCT
>JAEWHZ010000068.1 GCA_023387585.1 Pseudomonadota bacterium | reverse complement strand
CGGTGGGAAAGTCGAAAAAGGTCAGATCGGCACCGGGCGAGGCAACGCCGTCGCCATAGAACAGGTGATAGGCCGTGGTGTCGTCCTGGTTCACCGTCTTCTTGATCAGGCGCATGCCGAGCGTCTGCGTGTAGAATTTGAGGTTGCGCGGCGCGTCGGCGGTGACCGCCGTCAGATGGTGGATGCCGCCAAGTTCGAGAGCCATTGGTCTGTCTCCTTCGTGGGGCGCGGTCGCGCCGGGGTTCGACACGGAATGTATGGGCACCCGCCCGCGTTTCATAGCGATCCAATGGCGACGGACTGGTGTGGATCGTCGAACGATCGGGGATGGAACCGGGATGCCGGCGCAACCGGCCCCGGGTCGAATTCATTGGTCCCGCGCGCACCGAACGGGAGCAGCAGATGATCGAGATCAGCCAGCCCGCAGGGATCGAGGCGGCGGAGATGCCCGCCGATCTCGAAGCCGCCCGCAAAAGATCCAGGCCTGCACGCGGTGTCCGCTTTACCGGAACGCAACGCAGGCCGTGTTCGGCGAAGGCAAGGAAGATGCCGGGATCGTCTTTGTCGGCGAGCAGCCGGGCGATCAGGAGGATCTGGCGGGGCGGCCCTTTGTCGGGCCGGCGGGGCAGGTGTTCGACCGGGCGCTGGCGCGTGTCGGCATCGCGCGCGAGAGCGTTTACGTCACCAATGCGGTCAAGCACTTCAAATTCGTGCCGCGCGGCAAGCGCCGCCTGCACCAGCGTCCGAATGCCGGCGAGATCGCCGCCTGCCGGTTCTGGCTCGATATCGAGCTCGAGCGGATCATGCCGCGCATCGTCGTCGCGCTCGGCGCCAGCGCCGCGCAGAGCCTGCTCGGGCGCAAGGCAACCATCTCGAAACTGCGCGGCGCGCCCATCATCCTCGATGGCGGGGCGACGCTGTTCGTCACCAACCACCCCTCCTATCTGCTGCGCATTCGCGAGCCCGGGCGCAGGGCGGCGGAAACGGCGCGCTTCGAAGCCGACCTCACCACCATCCGCGCCGCCCTCGCCGCTTGACAGCCCCGATGCCAAAACCTAAACACCGCGACGCTTCCCGCGCAGCGCGCGCGGCGGGGGCGGAGTAGCTCAGCTGGTTAGAGCAGCGGAATCATAATCCGCGTGTCGGGGGTTCAAGTCCCTCCTCCGCTACCAAAAGTTCCCAATAGATATTGTCCGGCACCCGTCGGGACCGCCACGGACGGATCGCGATCATCGGCGCGTCGATAAAAGCGGCGCGGTTGCGTTTGCCGCAGGCGGTGCCGCGCCGCAGATGGTCGTTGTCGGAGACGGAACGAGCCCGCCGCCGGCTGGGGGCGGGCTCGTCGATTGGGGTCGGGTCAGCCTTCGCCCATGCCTTCGGCAGGCTTGGCGGCGCTGCCCTTGCGGACTTTTTCCTCGATCCGGGCGCCGACATCGGCGTCGATGCTTTTCCAGTAGTCGAGGGCGCGGCCGAGGACCGGTTCGCGCACGCCGCCGAGCAGGCTGCCGGCGACCTGCTCGACGAGCCTTGCGCGCTGGTCGTCGTTGAAGACCTCGCGCACGAGGATGCCCGGCTGGCCGAAATCGTCATCGTCGCTGCGCAGCGTATAGGCGCTGCGCACCAAGGTGCCGTCGGCCTCCCAGCCGTCGTCCACCTTGCCGGTCTCGTCGGCCCAGGCGCGGCCGCCGCTGTTGGGAACGTAGACCGGGGCGTTGCCGGAGTGGTGATAGGCCATGTGGCCGTCGAACATATAGGTGTTCACGGGCACCTTGGGCTGGTTGACCGGCAGCTGGTGGAAATTGGTGCCGATGCGGTTGCGCTGGGCGTCGTTATAGGCGAAGGCGCGGCCGAGCAGCATCTTGTCGGGCGACAGGCCGATGCCGGGCACGGTGTTGCCGGGCGAGAAGGCGGCCTGCTCGATCTGGGCAAAGAAATTCTCAGGATTGCGGTTGAGCGTCATCCGGCCGACCCGGATCAGCGGATAGTCGGCATGCGGCCAGGTCTTGGTCAGGTCGAACGGGTTGAGCCGGTAGGTCCTGGCGTCCTCATAGGGCATGATCTGCACCGAGAGCACCCAGCTGGGATGCTCGCCGCGCTCGATGGCCTCGAACAGGTCGCGGCGGTGGAAATCCGCGTCGGCGCCGGCCATGTCGGCGGCTTCTTCATTGGTGAAGAACTTCATGCCCTGTTCGGTATGGAAGTGATACTTCACCCAGAATTTCTCGCCGGCTGCGTTGATCCACATATAGGTGTGCGATCCGTAGCCGTTCATGTTCCGCCAGGTGCGGGGCAGGCCGCGCTCGCCCATCAGATAGGTCACCTGATGCGCGGTCTCTGGGTTGCTGGTCCAGAAATCCCACTGCATGTGGTTGTCGCGCAGGCCGGAATCGGGAAGCCGCTTCTGGCTGCGGATGAAGTGGGGGAACTTCATCGGATCGCGCACGAAAAAGATCGGCGTGTTGTTGCCCACGAGGTCGTAATTGCCCTCGCTGGTGTAGAATTTCAGCGAGAAGCCGCGCACGTCGCGCCAGGTGTCGGGGCTGCCCATCTCGCCGGCGACGGTGGAGAACCGCGCCAGCATCTCGGTCGACGCGCCCTTCTGGAACAGGGCCGCCCTGGTATAGGCCGAGACGTCCTCGGAGGTCTCGAACACGCCGAAGGCGCCGGCGCCCTTGGCGTGCGGCTGGCGCTCGGGAACCTTCTCGCGGTTGAAATGGGCCATCTGCTCGAGGAAATGCACATCGTGCAGCACGATGGGACCGTCGGCGCCGATGCTCAGCGAATTGCG
>JAEWHZ010000063.1 GCA_023387585.1 Pseudomonadota bacterium | reverse complement strand
CTCAAGCGCGAATCTGCGTAAACGCTTCACAGCGATGTCACAAAGCGCTTATTATAACAGCGCTATGGACCTGACCGATTCCCGATCCGGGAGGCTCAGGTGACGATCCATGTGTCGCCCGAGTCATGTCCCGCCCTGGTACTGAACGCGGATTTCCGCCCGCTCAGTTACTATCCGCTATCCTTGTGGTCGTGGCAGGACGCCATCAAGGCGGTGTGCCTCGAGCGGGTGAACATCGTGTCGCATTACGACACGGTGATCCGCTCGCCGAGCTTTGCCATGCAGCTGCCCAGCGTCGTCTCGCTCAAGGAATATGTGCGCCCGGCGCGGCACCCGGCCTTCACGCGCTTCAACGTGTTTCTGCGCGATCGCTTCCAGTGCCAGTATTGCGGCTCGAAGGACGAACTGACGTTCGACCACGTCATCCCGCGCTCGAAGGGTGGGCGCACGACCTGGGAGAACGTCGTCGCCGCCTGCTCGCCGTGCAACCTCAAAAAGGCCAACAGGCTGCCGGGCGAGATCGGCATGCATCCGCGCCAGCGGCCCTATCACCCCACGGTGTTCGACCTGCACAATAATGGCCGCGCCTTTCCGCCCAACCATCTGCATCAGAGCTGGCTCGACTATCTATACTGGGATATCGAGCTGCTGCCCTGACATGCCCTTGTCCCGATCTGGCCGGCGCCGGCGAACCATGTCAGTGTCGCTGTCCTGAACGGAGGGTTTCCCGATGGACATGCGCGAACCGCAAGGCGCCTCGCGGGCGTTGGCTGCGGGCGCCTGGGCGGTGCTGCCGGTCTGCGTCTCGGTAGCGGCTTTCGGGCTGGTCTGGGGCGTGCTGGCCGGACAGGCGGGCGTCAGCCTCGTCGAGGTGGTGCTGATGAGCGGGCTGGTCTTTGCCGGCTCGTCGCAATTCATCGCGCTCGATTTCTGGGCGCCCGGCGGGCCGCAGCCCATGGCGGCGGCGATCGCGGCGGTGGCGGTGGTCAATCTGCGCTATCTGCTGCTGACGGCGACCCTGCGCCCGCTGTTTCTCGGCCGCCCCGGCTTTGGCGGGTTTCTGGCCATGGGGCTGGTGGCGGACGAGAACTGGGCCATCACGGTCGAGCGCATGCGGCGCGGGCCGCTGCGCCTCGCCTTTCTCGTCGGCTCGGGCATCACGCTTTACAGCGTGTGGATGGCCGCGACGGTGGCCGGCCGGCTCGCCGGCTCGGCGGTGCCCGATCCGGCCCAGTTCGGGCTCGATTTCGCCTTCACCGCCGCCTTTCTCGCCCTGCTGCTCGGCTTCTGGCGCGGCAAGTCGGACCTGGTACCGTGGATCGCGGCCGGGGTGCTGGCCATCGTCGTCGGGCATTGGGCCGGGCCGGCCACCGGCATATTGGTCGGCGGGGTGCTGGGCAGTTTGGCGGGGGCGCTGTTCGAGACCCGGTTCGGGCGCGGGGTAGCGTGATGGGCGAATTGTTCTCGACGAATCCGGGGGCGGTAATGGCCATCCTCGCCATGGCGGCGATCACCTTCGCCATTCGCGCGGGCGGGCTGGCGCTGGCCGAGCGCCTGCCGACCGAGGGCTTTCTGGCCATCTGGCTGCGCCATGTGCCCGGCGCGGTGCTGGCGGCGCTGGTGGCGCCGGGGCTGGTCTCGGGCAGCTGGCCCGAGCTCGGCGCGGCGCTGGGGGTGATCGTTATGCAGGTGCTGACCCGCTCGCTGCTGCTGGCGCTGCTGGCCGGCATTTTGTGCGTCGTGGCGCTGCGGGCTTTGGCGGGTTAGAGCATCGGACCGAAAAGTGCGAAGCGGTTTTCGGACGAACCGATGCGACTCTAAAGCTCCAGAACCCCGTTGCGGCCGACGCAGGCGGCGCGGGTGCCGTATTGCTGGCCGCGCGTGGCGACGATGGCGGCGACGCGGCGCATATGGGCACTGGGATTGCCGGGCAGGCGCGTATTGGGGTTGGGCAGCGCGGCGGCGAGCAGGCCCGCCCGTTCCCAGGTCAGCGCGTTGGGGGTGACGCCGAAGGCGCGCTGGGCGCCGGCCACGGCGCCGAACTCGCCATCCGGGCCCCATTCGGCGATGTTGAGATAGATCTCGAGGATGCGGTGCTTGCTCAGCACCAGATCGAGATAGAGCGCGAGCGGGATTTCCAGCGCCTTGCGCACAGTGGAGCGGTCGTTCCACAAGAACAGGTTCCGGGCCACCTGCATGGAGATGGTCGAGGCGCCGCGCGCCGGGCGGCCGGCGAGGAAATCGTCGATCTCGGCCCGCAACGCGCTGACGTCGACGCCCCAATGCCGGCAGAACTGGCCGTCTTCCGACAGGATGACCACGGCCTTGAGCCGGTCGGACAGCTCGTCGAGCCGGGTCCAGTGCTGGGTGACCGGCTGGCCGGTGAGCCGGCGCACCAGGATCGGCACCGAGACCGGGTCGATCACGGCATAGACCGGGGTCAGCACCAGCGGGATCGCCACCAGCGCGGCGAGACCGAGCAGGATAATGCGCATCAGGCGCAGGACGGGATTGCGGCTTGCGGATTTTCGGGGCATCGGCAAAGCTGTTTGCCACAAGCATCCCGCCCTGTCTTGCGCCAACGGACCCGATTGGTTAGCTCCCGCCTCATGTATGATTTCGCTGCGGAGATCGCCGATTGCGCCGCTGCCGTCGAGGCCGGCCTTGCCGCCCGGCTGGGGGTGGAAAGCCTGTCCGGCCCCGGACCGGCCGCGCCGCGCGTCGTCGAGGCCATGCGCCATGGCGCGCTGGAGGGCGGCAAGCGGGTGCGCCCGCTGCTGTTGCGCCAGGCGGCCGCGGTGTTCGGCGTTGCCGCGCCGGCATCGCTGGTGGCCGGGCTCGCCGTGGAAGCGGTGCATTGCTATTCGCTGGTCCATGACGATCTGCCGGCCATGGACGACGACGATCTGCGCCGCGGCCGGCCGACCGTCCACAAGGCGTTCGACGAGGCGACGGCGATCCTTGCCGGCGACGCGCTTCTCACCCACGCCTTCCTGTGGCTGACCGGCGAGGACTGCCATCCCGACCCCGCGGTGCGCATAAGGCTGGTCGCCGAGCTGGCCGCCGGCAGCGGGGCAGGCGGCATGGTGGGCGGGCAGATGCGCGACATCGAGGGCGAGACGCACGGTTTTTCCGGCGACGAGATCGCGCTGATGCAGGCGATGAAGACCGGGGCGCTGATCCGGGCCAGCGTGCGCATGGGGGCGATCCTGGGAGGCGCCGATGCGCGGGCGCTGTCGGCGATGACCGCCTATGCCGAGGCGGCCGGCCGCGCCTTCCAGCTCGCCGACGACATCCTCGACGTCACCGCCTCGACCGAGGCCATGGGCAAGCAGACCGGCAAGGATGCCGGCGCCAACAAGCAGACGCTGGTGGCGCAGCTCGGGCTCGAGGGGGCGCAGGCCGAGCTGATGCGCATCATCTCCGATGCCGTCATGGCGCTGAGGACCTTCGGGCCGCGCGCCGACGGGCTGCGCGCCACCGTCAAATTCTTCGGCGCGCGCAAGAGCTGAGCGCCGCGACCAACACGGAGTTTTCCATGAGCCTCGAAACCGTCAGAGCCGATCTCGCCGCGCGCGCGCCCGACCTTGCCGTCCTCGTTACCGAGGAGTCGACGGCGACCGTCGAGCTGGCGGCGGCGGTGCATGGCTGCGAGCCGGGGCAGATCGCCAAGACGCTGTGCATCCGCGTGCGCGACGAGGTGCTGCTGCTGGTGACGCGCGGCGATGCGCGGCTCGACAACCAGAAGGCCAAGGCGGCGTTCGGCGGGCGCCCGCGCATGCTGGGCGCCGAGGAGGTCGAGCAATTGACCTCGCACAAGGTCGGCGG
>JAEWHZ010000317.1 GCA_023387585.1 Pseudomonadota bacterium | reverse complement strand
CCGGGCAATGCCGACCCCGCCGATGAGGACGAAGCCACGGAGGCGAGCGTCGAATCATGATGGGCTTCATCGAAAAGACCCTGCGCATGCCGCGGGTGGTGCTGGCCGTCATGGCCATCCTGCTGTTCGCGGGCGGCTCCGCCTATGTGTCGCTGCCAAAGGAAAGCTTTCCCGCGATCGACGTGCCGTATCTCTACGTCTCGATCACCCAGCGCGGCGTCTCGCCGCGCGATGCCGAGAACCTGCTCGCCAAGCCGGCCGAGGAGGAGCTGCAGAATCTCGACAACCTGATCAACTACACCTCCACCTCCAGCACCGGCCACGCCTCGGTGCTGCTCGAGTTCGACGTCAACGCCGATGTCGACCAGGCCCTTGCCGACACCCGCGCCCAGATGGACGCCATCCGCGCCAAGTTGCCCGACGATGCCGACGACCCCACCGTCACCCAGGTCGACATGGTGGGCTTTCCCATCGTCTCGGTCGCCGTCTATGGCGATCTGCCCGAGCGCGAGCTGGTGCGCCGCGCCGAGCTTTTGCAGGACGAGATCGAAGGCATAGGCGATGTGCGCGAGGTCACCATCTCGGGCTCGCGCGACGAGGTGCTGGAGATCCAGATCGATTTGATGCGCCTCGAAGCCTACGGGCTGACGGCCAGCCAGCTCTTCGATTCCCTGGCGCGCAACAATCTCGTTGTGGCTGGCGGTGCGCTCAACACCGGCCAGGGCCAGTTCAACATCGAGGTTCCCGGCCTCATCACCACCGCCGAGGACGTGTTCGATCTGCCCCTGAAGACGGACGGCAACACGGTCGTCACCTTCGGCGACGTCGCCACCATCACCCGCACCCTCGAGGACGCCACCGAATACACCCACGTCAACGGCTCGCCCGCCATCATCCTCGGCGTGTCCAAGAAGCTCAACACCAACGTCATCGAGGTGTCCGAGCAGGTGCGCGCCGTCACCGATGCGGTGACGGCCGACTGGCCGAGCGGGGTCGGGGTGTCGTTCATGCTCGATCAGGCGGACACCACCGTCGCCCTGTTCCGCTCGCTCGAAGCCGCCGTGTTCACCGCCATCGCGCTCGTCATGATCTTCTGCGTGGCCGTCCTCGGCGTGCGTCCGGCGATGATGATCGGTATTTCGATCCCGCTGTCGTTCATGATGGCGTTCCTCGTGCTTCAGGGCCTGGGGATGACCATCAACATGATGATCATGTTCGGGCTGGTGATCGCCGTGGGCGTTCTGGTCGACGATCCGGTGGTGGTCATCGAATATGCCGAGCGCAAGCTTCAGGAGGGCGTGCCGAAGAAGGAAGCCTTCATCGCTGCCGTCAAGAAGATGTTCGTGCCCGTGGTCGGCGCCACCGCCACAACGCTCGGCGCCTTCGTGCCGCTGCTGTTCTGGCCCGGCATCATGGGCAAGTTCATGAGCTATCTGCCGATCATCGTCATCCTGACCATGGTCGCCTCGCTCATCTCGGCGCTCATCTTCCTGCCGGTCATCGGCGCGATGATCTCGTCGAACCATGTCGACCCGAAGGCCAAGGAAGCGGCCGATTTGGTGATGTATGCCGACAAGTTCGACCCCAGGAAGGTCAGGGGCCTGACCGGCATCTATGTGCGCACGCTCGGCGTGCTGCTGCGCTGGCCGCTGCCCACGCTCGCGGTCGGCTTCGGCATCATCTTCGGGGTGTTCATCTACTACGCCAACAACCCCACCGGCTCCGAGGCCTTCCCGCCCTCCGAGCCGGAATACGCCACTGTCGCCGTGGTCGGGCGCGGCAATTACTCGCCGCAGGAAGTGCTCGGCCTGCTCAGCCAGGTCGAGGACCAGCTGCTGCATGTTAACGGCATCCGCGACGTCATCATGCAGTTCGGCACCACGGGCGCCATGGGCTCCATGCCGCCCGATACCATCGGCAATTTCCAGCTCCAGCTGATCGACTATGCCGACCGCCTGCCCGCCGAGGAGATCTTTGCCGATATCCGCGAGCGGGTCGACGACATCGCCGGCCTCGACATCCAGGTGATGGCGCTCGAGAACGGGCCGCCGGCGGGCAAGGACATCAATCTGCGCGTCGAATCGAACAATTACGCCGACCTCGCCCCGGCCATCGCCACGCTGCGCGATTATGTCGAGACCATTCCCTATGCCGTCGACATCGAGGACGGCCGCCCCTCGCCCGGCATCGACTGGCAGATCACCGTCGACCGCGCCGAGGCGGGCCGCTCGGGCATCGGCGTGCGCGAGCTGGCGCCCTATGTCCAGCTCGTCACCAGCGGCGTCGATCTCGGCACCTACCGCACCGCCGACACCGGCGACGAGATCGACATCATCGTGCGCCTGCCCCAGGATGAGCGCTCCTTTGCCGCACTCGAATCCATGCGTATCGCCACGCCCGGCGGGCTGGTTCCGGTCTCGAACTTCATCGAGCGCAGGGCGGTGCCCAAGGTCGCCACCATCGAGCGGCGCAACGGCGTCTATGTGATGCCGCTCGCCGCCTCGCTGCAGAACCTGCCCGAGGGCGTCTATGCCGCCAACATCGTGCGCGAGATGCAGCAATGGATCAGCACCGAGGCCGCCCTGCCCGACGGCGTCAGCGTCGCCTATGGCGGCGCCGAGGAGCAGATGGGCGACGCCAACGCCTTCATCGTGCAGGCGTTCGGGGCGGCGATGTTCCTGATCTTCTTCATCCTGCTGCTCGAATACAACAGCTTCTACCAGGTGCTGGTCACGCTCTCGACGGTCATCATGTCGACGGCGGGCGTGCTGGCGGGCCTCCTGATCGCCAACATGACCTTCTCGGCCATCATGACCGGGCTCGGCATCGTCGCGCTCGCGGGCATCGTGGTGAAGAACGGCATCGTGCTCATCGACACCTATAACGGGTACAACCGCGAGGAAGGGGTCGAGCCGGTCAAGGCGATGATGATCACCGCCGCCCAGCGCGTGCGCCCGGTGCTGCTCACCGCCATCCTCACCGCGCTCGGCGTCATCCCCATGTGGGCCAATATCGAGTTCGACTTCATCCGCCGCGAGATCGTGGTCGGTGGCATCGCCGGCTCGTGGTTCATCCATCTGTCCGCGGCGCTGGTCAGCGGGCTGTTCCTGTCGACGGCGCTGACGCTGGTTATGGTGCCGGTGCTGATCACCGCGCCGCATGTCATGTGGGGCCAGATCAGGAGCGTCTCCCGCGCCGCCGGCGGCTTCGCCGCCTGGGCCGGACGCGGCTTCCGGGCCAGCCCGCAGCCTGCCGGCGCCGGCTTCGACGGCATGGCGCTCGAGACCGCCGACCGGGGCGGCGCCCATGTCGTGTCGCGCGACGTGCCCGGGAACAAGAACAAGGACGGCGCCCCGTCGATCTCGCGCGACGCGGCCGAATAGTTCCACCCTTCCCATGCAGGGATGGAAAGAGCCTGCCTCCGGGCAGGCTCTTTTTTTGCCCCTTGAAGCCGACGATGCGATACGTTATCTAAATTGTCTAATTTAGCTATAGGTGTGTCATGTCCGTCATCAGCGCCACCGATGCCAAGAACAAGTTCGGCCAGGTCCTCGAATCGGCCCAGAGCGAACCCGTGCGCATCCAGAAAAGCGGCCGCGACGTCGCGGTGCTCGTCTCGGCCGACCAGTACCGCAAGCTCACCGAAGCCGGCGCGGCGCCGAAGGTACGGCCGGCGATCGAGGAACTCATGCAGCGCAGCATCGAGCGCCGCGCCTCGCTCTACAAAGCGCTGGCCAAGTAGCCGCCATGACGGATTACATCAGCCTCGACGAAGCGCTGCGCATCCATGAAATGCTCATTGAAGCCTTTGGCGGCGCAACCGGCGTGCGCGATCTCGGTCTGATCGAGGCGGCGCTGCTGCGCCCGCAGACCGGCTATTACGCCGACCTGATCGAGGAAGCCGCGGCGCTGTGGGAAAGCCTCGCCATGAACCATGGCTTCGTCGACGGCAACAAGCGCGTCGCCTATGCCTGCCTCGAACTGTTCCTGCAAATGAACGGGCTCGACGTCACGGCGCCGAACGACGAAATCGAGACGTTCATCTACACCAACCTCGAAGCCGGCACCTTCCGCAAGGATGTGCTCGACGCCTGGCTGCGCACCCGCACCGCGCCCCTGACCTAAAGCGTTTCCAGCAAAAGTGGACGCCACTTTTGCGGTTCCGGGGGCGAAGCCTAAGCCACCGGCAGATGCTGCAAGATGAAATCCGCCCGGTCGCGAACCGGTGCCCTTGGCAGCACTACGGCTTCATAGCCGAGCGTTGGCAGCAGCATTGCCAGCCGGTCGTATTCGGCAACGGCGTCGTCAAGACCATGGCGCCGCTCCGGGTCGGTTGCGAAAATCTCCGGCCATGGCGGGGCGAGGAAAACGCGCGGATGATAGCGGTTGGCGGCGATGAGCGCCGTCGGCAACGGTTCGCCTGTCGCATGGTGAAGCCCGGAAACGGCATCGACGAGCCCCCGGTCGAAAAACGTCCAGCCCGGCTGGGACGCGGCTGCAGCATGATCCTTCGTCGCCATCGCGATCGCGCGGCGTGCGAACGCCGCCATGTCGGTCCAGGGCAGCGCGTTGCCGTTGCTCTCGAGCTCCTGCCTGACGATCCGGCGCCCTGGCTCCTCCACCACCGAAAAGCCGCGTGCGGCGAGCTCGGCGAGAAGCGTCGATTTCCCGCCGCCCGAACATCCCGAAATTAACACGCGCCGATTCATCCGCGCCTCGCCATTGCGTGGTGGAGCAGTCCCTGCGGCACAGCCGCGTTGGTTCTCGCGATGCACCGTCTTTCGCCCGGAACCGGGATCACTCCGCCGCCGGCGTGCCGCGCTTGACGAAGCCGTCGGGGTCGTCCTGCGTGCGGCGCAGGGCTTCCTCGGCCTCGGTCGCCTCGCGCTGGCGGCTCCACATCTGCGCATAGAGCCCGTCCGCCGCCAGCAGCTCGGCATGCTTGCCTCGCTCGGCGATCA
>JAEWHZ010000308.1 GCA_023387585.1 Pseudomonadota bacterium | reverse complement strand
GCGCTGGTGCTCGACCTGATGCTTCCGGACGGTTCGGGCCTCGATGTGCTCAAGGCCATGCGCGGGCGCCGCGATACCACGCCCGTCCTGCTGCTGACGGCGCGCGACCGGGTCCCCGACCGCATTCTCGGGCTGGATGCCGGCGCCGACGACTATCTGGGCAAGCCTTTCGATCTCGACGAGGTGGCGGCAAGGCTGCGGGCCTTGGTCCGCCGGGCTTCGGGCCAGCCGCGGGCCGAGCTGGAATGGCGCGATCTGCGGCTCGACCCCGCAAGCCGGACCGCCGAGCGGGGCGGGCAGCCTCTTCGCCTGTCCCGGCGCGAATATGCCATCCTGCATGCTCTGATGATCCATCCCGGCCAGGTGCTGTCGAAACGCCTGATCGAGGAAAAACTCTATGGCTGGCAGGAAGATGTCGAGAGCAACGCCGTCGAGGTCCATGTCCATAACCTTCGCGCCAAATTGGGGTCGGGCTTGATCCAGACGGTTCGCGGCATCGGATATCGGCTGGGGGAGGAGGTGTGATAAGCTCGATCGCCAGGCGCCTGTTCCTCATCCTGGTCCTGACCACCGGGGTGGTCTGGCTGTCCGCCGTGGTCTGGATCTTCCTGAGCACCCGCGCCGAGGTCGAACGCGTCCTCGATGCAAGGCTGATGGAGGCCGGCCGGATGGTGTCCTCCCTGATCGCCGATCGCGAGATCGCGCTCGATCCGGACCGCATGAGCGTCCCCGGCCGGCCGGAACGCGGGCGCAGCGCCTATGACCGCCAACTCTCGTGCCAGATCTGGTTGCTGGACGGCACCCTGATCGCGCGCTCGGAGGAGGCGCCCGACCAGAAGCTGGCGGAGCATGCGGACGGGATCTCGGAAACGGTGATCGACGGCGAGAGATGGCGGGTCTACGCCATCACCAATGCCGAGCTCGGGGTTCGCGTCCTGATCGGCGACAATCTGAGAATTCGCGATGGTCTGGTCAATGACGTCATCCGGGGCCTTCTGCTGCCGGCCCTGCTCATCCTGCCTGCCCTCGCGGTGCTGATCTGGCTCAGCGTGCGACGCGGGCTCGCCCCGCTGCGCAAGATCGCCGGCGACCTCGAGGCACGCCCGGCCTCCGATCTGCGCCCGATCGAGGATGTGCAGACGGCGACGGAGATTTTGCCCGTGCTGCAATCGCTCAACGGGCTTTTTGCGCGCGTGACCAGCCTGCGCGAGCGCGAGCGCAACTTCACCGCCTTCGCGGCGCACGAATTGCGCACGCCGCTGGCGGGCCTCAAGACCCAGGCGCAGGTGGCGCTGGCCAGCGACGATCGCGCGATAAGGGACCAGGCGCTGCGCCAGATCGTCATGGGCGTCGACCGCACGGGCCGGCTCATGCGGCAATTGCTCGACATCTCGGCGATCGAGGCGCGGGAGGGGGGTGGCGCGACCGGTGCCGTCCGGCCGGGTCCGATGCTGAGATCGCTGGCCGAAGAACTCGGCGATCCGGCGCGGGGCGTGACGGTCGAGGTCTCGTCCGCTCTCGATGGCGTGGTGCTCGACATGGAGCCGGAACTGTTCGCGCTGGCCGCGCGGAACCTCATGGAGAACGCGGTCAATCATTCGCCGCCGGGCGGAATCGTGCGCTGCCGCGCCGGCGAAGAATCCGAGCGCGGCCGGGTCGTCATCGAGGATGACGGCCCGGGCATCCCCGAAGACGAGCTTTCGCGGGCGACGGAGCGCTTCTTTCGGGGCCGCAACAAGGTGGCGGTCGGCAGCGGGCTCGGGCTTGCGATCGTCGAGCTCGCGCTCGACCGGTCCGGGTGGTTGTTGCAGCTCGAGAACCGCCGGGCGGGGGGCTTGCGGGCGGTGATCGCCGAGCCCGCCTGAGCACAGGGCGGTTTCTTAAGGCTGGCTTAAGCTAGGCCCTTCCTATGGAGCCGTTTCCAGGCACCATATGAGGATATTGTCTTGAGCACGCAGAGCCGAAATCCCCTTGCGATCGGGCGGCGCGCATTTCTGGCCGGGGCCGGGGCGCTCGTATTGGCGGGCTGCACGTCGACGCGGGAAACGGCGCGGCTGGCCCGGCCGGCGGCGCCACCGCCCGTCACGCCGGCGATGTATCAGGCGATGCCCAACGAGCGTTTCGCGATCCCGGAAGTCGACGTGTCCCAGGTCGCACCGCAATGGTGGCGCAGCGAGGTGGATTATCCGACCACCGAGAAGGTCGGCACGGTGATCGTCGATACTCCCAATCGCTACCTCTACCATGTGCGGTCCGGCGGGCGGGCCATGCGCTATGGCGTCGGGGTCGGGCGCGACGGCTTCCTGTGGTCCGGGCGCGGGCATATCGCCTATAAGCGCGAATGGCCGCGCTGGAACCCGCCCGACGAGATGGTTGCGCGCCAGCCCGAGCTGGAACCGGTCAGCATCGCCAATGGCGGCATGGCGCCGGGGCTGGACAACCCCCTCGGCTCGCGGGCGCTCTATATCCATCAGGGCAATCGCGACACCATCTACCGCATCCATGGCTCGCCGGAGTTCTGGACCATCGGCAGGGCGGTCTCGTCGGGCTGCATCCGCCTGCTCAATCAGGACGTCATCCACCTCGCCGACCATGTCCGCGACGGCAGCGCCATCGTGGTCATCCCCGATCCCGGCGGCGCGGAGCAGGTTGTAGCCTAGGCGCTCCCTCGAGACAACGCCGTCAGCGCCTCATGGTGGCTGAGAAAGACCCGTCCCGTCAGGCGCTCGAGAAAATCGGAGCGCTCGAGGCGGTCCATCACCGGGCCCTTGATCTCGGAGAGGTGGAACGCGATTCCCATGTCCCCGAGCCGGTCGTTGATCGTTTCGAGGCTCGCCAGCGCCGACATGTCGATGGCGTTGACGGCGGGGCACATGAGGATGACGTGCCGGGTCTGCGGCTTTGCGGCGACCTGCTCGAGGATCATGGTCTCGAGGAAACGCGCATTGGCGAAATAAAGGCTCTCATCCACCCGGAGCGAGAGGATTTCGGGCTCGGTGACCACGGAATGGCGCAGCACGTTGCGAAAGTGCTCGGTGCCCGGCACGCGACCCACCACCGCCGCATGCGGTCTGGAGGTGCGGTAGAGAAAGATCAGGATCGACGCCGCGACCCCGAGCGATATGCCCAGCTCGACCCCGAAGACCAGCGTTGCGGCCAGCGTGATCGCCACGGCGGCGAAATCGCTTCTCGAATAGGCGAAGGTCTTTTTCAGGATGGACAGATCGACCAGCGCCAGCACCGCGACGACGATGGTCGCCGCCAGGGTCGCCTTGGGCAGAAGCGCCAGGAACGGGGTCAGCACCAGCGTGGCGGCGGCGATGCCGATCGCGGTGAAGATGCCGGCGGCGGGCGTCGCCGCTCCGGCGTCGTGATTGACCGCCGAGCGCGCGAAGCCGCCGGTCACCGGATAGCCCGACCCCAGCCCGGCGGCGATGTTGGCCGCGCCCAGCCCCAGAAGCTCCCGGTCGGGATCGATGCGCTCGCGCTTCTTGGCGGCGAGCGTCTGGGCCACGGAGACGGATTCGACGAAGCCGACGATCGAGATGATGAAGGCCGGGCCGATAAGGGCGCCGACGAGATCGAGCGAAAGGTCGGGGATCGACAGCAGCGGAATGCCCCGGGGCACATCGCCGACCAGCGCCACGCCCTTTCCGCCCAGGTCGAACGCCGCCGATGCGGCGATCGCGGCGAGGACGACGAAGGCGGGCGCGGCCCGGACGAGGAAGACGGCGACGCCGCCGGGCACGCCCCACAGGGTCAGCCGCCGCCGCATGTCGATCCGCACCCAGGCGAGGACGATCAGCGAAACGAGGCCGACCGCGAGCGTATGGGGATTGATCGCGTCGAGCCTGGCCCAGAGGGAGGCGATGAGCTCGGGCAGGGCGTGGCCGTGGCTGGCGATGCCCAGCAGCCCGCCGAGCTGGCTGGTGGCGATGATGAGGCCGGAGGCGGTGATGAAGCCGGAGATCACCGGATGGGACAGGAAGTTGGCGATGAAGCCGAGCCGGAAGATGCCCATCAGCGCCAATATGCCGCCCGACAGCAGCGCCAGAATCACGGCGGCGCTGGCGTAGTCGGCGCTGCCTTCCACGGCTACCCGGCCGACCGCGGCGGCGGTCATCAGCGAGACGACGGCCACCGGCCCCACGGCGAGGGAGGTGGACGAGCCGAGGATGGCATAGGCCACCAGCGGCAGGATGGAGGCGTAGAGCCCCACTTCGGGCGGCAGGCCCGCCAGCAGCGCATAGGCGAGCGATTGCGGGATCAGCATGATCGTGACGATCACGGCTGCGACCACGTCGCGGCCCAGCAGCGCCTTGCTGTAGGATCGGCCCCAGTCGAGAATGGGGACATATCTGGCGAGCATTCGCAGGCTCTAGCGTTCGAGGGCGGCGTAGAGGCTGCCGGCCCGGCCGCCGGAGCGGCAATAGCCGAGCACGGAGCCGTCCATCTCCTCCATCGCCCGGGCGAAGCGGGCGATCTGGTCTTCGCCGGGGGCGCCTGAAACCGGGACATGGGCGATCTTCAGTCCGGCCTGCCGCGCGGCGGCCGCCACCGCGTCGAAACCGGGCTGGCCGGCGTCTTCGCCGTCCGGGCGGGCGCAGACGATGCCGGTGAAGCCCAGCCGGACGATTTCGGCGATATCGTCGGGCGTGATCTGGCCCGTGGTGGAGAATCGTTCGTTTATCGTCTTGATGTTCATGGTGATTTTCCGTTCAGGCGTTGTGGGTTCAGGCGTTCTGGAGTCGTGCCGCATGGCGTGCCGCGCGGGCCAGGGCCATGCCGGCCGTCATCGCGGCGACGAAGATCAGGGCGTCGGCCTCGCCCAGCCCCAAAGCGGGGATCGCTCCGCCGGGGCAGAAGCCGGTAATGCCCCAGCCGATGCCGAACAGCGCCGAGCCTCCAAGCAGCTTCCGGTCGATCGCCCGGCTGGCAGGCAGGTGGAAGGTCTTGTCGAAAAGCGGCGCGGGCCGTTTGAGCGCCAGCCGGTAGCCGGTCGCCGTGACGATCAGCGCCGCGCCCATCACGAATGCGAGGGACGGGTCCCAGGCGCCGAAGAAGTCGAAGAAATTGAGCACCTTGGCCGGGTTGATCATGCCCGACAGGGCGATGCCCGCCCCGAAGATCAGGCCGGCAAGTCCGGCAGAAAGGATTTTCCGCATCACAGGATTCCCGCGATATGGCGCATGACGAAGACCGTCATCGCGGTCGCGGCCATGAAGGTGAGGGTGGCGGCGATGGAGCGCGGAGAGAGCCGGGCGATGCCGCAGACCCCGTGGCCGGAGGTGCAGCCGCCGCCCAGCGTGACGCCGATGCCAACCGCGAGGCCGCCCGCCACCAGCAGCGGTGCGGGCACGGGGCTGTCGAAGCCGACGGTTTCGCCGGACAGTGCAACGATGAGGGCCGGCGCGGCGATGGCCCCGGCAAGAAAGGCGGCGCGCCAGCCCCGATCGGCGGGCGTGGGCGCAATGAGGCCGGACACGATCCCGGTCACGCCGGCGATGCGCCCGTTCAGCGCCATGAGCAGCACGGCGGCGAGCCCGATCAGGACGCCGCCCAGCGAAGAGAGCAGGGGGGTGAATTCGGTCACGGTCTATCCATGAATAGGAGTGGGGATCAGCGGGTGCCGCCGCAGAACAACTGGTAAAGCGTTGGAACGATCGCCGCGACCTTCGGGTCGGCGAGGCTGTAGAACACGGCCTTGCCCTCCCTGCGGCCGGCGATCATTCCGGCGCTGCGCAGCTCGGCCAGTTGCTGGGACAGGCCGGGCTGGCGAATGCCCAGCAATTCCTCGAGCTCGCGCACGCTGCGCTCGCCTTCGGCAAGCGCGCAGCAGACCAGCAGCCTGTCGGGGTTGGCCAGCATCTTGAGAAAGCCGGAGGCCTCGCCCACCTTGTCGCGGATGTCGCGTGCATCCAGCGAGAGCTCGTCCGTCACCACGCCGCGCCTCCCAAGGCGTTGAGCGGGATTTTCAGGTAGCGCCTGCCATTGGCTTCGGGCTCGGGAAGGCGCCCGGCATTGGTGTTGATCTGCAGGGCATGCAGGATCAGCTTGGGCATGGGCAGCGTCCGGTCGCGGGCATCGCGCATGGCCATGAACGCCTCCTTGGTCCTGAATTCCGACATGTGGATGTTGGCCGCCTTCTGTTCGGCGACGGTCGACTCCCATCGCGGCTCGCGCCCGTCCGGCCGATAGTCGTGGCCGGTGAAGATCCGCGTTTGTCCGGGAAGGGCGAGGATAGCCTGGATCGAGTTCCACAGCGTGTCGGAGCTGCCGCCGGGAAAGTCGGCCCGCGCCGTGCCGCTGTCGGGCATGAACAGCGTGTCGTGGACGAAGGCCGCGTCACCGACCACATAGGTGATCGACGCCAGC
>JAEWHZ010000219.1 GCA_023387585.1 Pseudomonadota bacterium | reverse complement strand
TTGCTCGGCTGGACCTTCCTCGAAACCACCGCCGAACAGAAACCCGAAGCCCTCGCCCGCTTCCTCGAAGCTTCCTTCGACGCCAAGCAGGCTCTGGCCGAAGACGACGCCGTCTGGCCTTCCCTCGCCGAATTGATGGGCGCCGCCGACGATCCTGCCCTGTTCGAGCGCCTGCGCGACGACTACCGCGCCGGCATCGTGCTGCGCTACGCGCCCGAAAACACCGCCGCCGCCGAACAGGCCTACCAATTGCTGGCGCGCCAGGGCGGCTCCGACATCGTCGCCGATCAGCCCACGCTCGCGCCCGGCACCTTCTGGCCGGGCTTCCGGCGATAGGCGCGCCCCCGCCGCCGCGTTCCCGACGCCATCGCGGCACCCTGCTCGAACTGGCGTCCCTGCCGCTGCTGCTGCTTCTCTGGCAGGCGCTGGCCATGCTGGTCGCCCACCGCCTGTTCCCCACGCCCATCGAGGTCACCGCCGAGATCTGGCGTCTCGCCGCCGCCGGCCATCTCATCGGCGACATGGCCCGCACCCTCGCCCGTGCCGGCGCCGGCTTTCTCATCGCCATGGTTCTCGGCACCGCCATCGGCATCGGTCTGGGCCGCGTCGGCTGGGCCGATCGCCTGTTCTCGGCCTGGCTGACGGTCGGGCTCAACCTGCCCGCCATCGTCGTCGCCATCGTCCTTTACATCTGGCTCGGCCTCACCGAATTGGCCCTGGTCACCGCCGTCGTCATCAACAAACTGCCGCTGGTCGTCGCCATGATACGCGAGGGCGTGCGCAGCTTCCTACCCGAATACGAGGAGCTGGGCCGCGCCCTGCGCTGGCCGCTGATGCGCCGGCTGCGCCTCGTCTTCCTGCCTCAGCTCATGCCGTTCGTGCTCGCCGCCGCCCGCACCGGCCTGTCGCTGATCTGGAAGATCGTCCTCGTCTTCGAGGTGCTGGGCTCCGACGGCGGCGTCGGCTACCGCGTCTCCGTCATGTTCCAGTTCTTCGACATGCCCGGCATCCTCGCTTACACCACCGCCTTCATCCTGGTCGTCCTGGCGTTCGATGCCGCCGTGATGCGTCCCATCGAGAACGAGGTCCTGAAATGGCGCCAGCCCCGGGACTGACCGTCGACATCGCCGAAAAGCGCTTCGCCGGCAGCGCCGAACCGCTGTTCGAAAACCTCGCCTTCACGGTCGAGCCCGGCACCACCCTCGCCCTTGTCGGTCCCTCCGGCATCGGCAAATCGACCCTGCTGCGCTTGATCGCCGGCATCGACGAAACCTTCTCCGGCCGCATCCTTGTCGACACGAGGCCCGCCCGGTCCGCCCCGCCCCCCGGCTTCGTCTTCCAGGACCCGCGCCTGCTCCCCTGGCTCACCGCGCTCGAAAACATACGCACCGCCCGCCCCGGCCAGACGCGCGCAGAAGCCTTGGACTGGCTGGAAAAAGTCGGCCTCGCCGGCAGCGCCGACGCCTTTCCCCACGCCCTCAGCGGCGGCATGCAGCGCCGCGTCGCCCTCGCCCGCGCCCTGGCCACCAATTCCCGCCTGCTGCTGCTCGACGAGCCCTTCGTCTCGCTCGATCGCGCCCGGATCGCCGAAATGCGCGCCCTGATCGCCGCCCTCCTCGAATCCGGCGCCACCACCGCGATTCTCGTCACCCACGACCCCGAAGACGCCGCCCACCTCGCCAACCGCACCCTCCGCCTCACCGGCCGCCCCGCCACCATCGCCCATGACGTCCCCCTCCCCGAACCAAGATCCCGCCGCGACGCCCGAACCCTGGCGCGCTACGCCGGGATTCTCGGCACGTAACAGTTCCCCCTGGAACTGACGAAGTGCCCATTGGTTGAACCGGGACGGCCACCCAATCCGAGGAGGATCAGTCATGACCGGCACCGGAACGAAGGACCGCCCCGAACACCTGCCCGATGACCACAGCTCGATCGTCGAGGTCGACAGGAAAGGAACGGCGACGATCCGCGAAGACCTCGCGAAGAAGCCCGCGAGCACCGATGAGGACCCGGACGCCATGGACCCCAGCCCCGCCCGTAGGAAGGACCGTGCCCGCGATACCCCGACCGGCGAAGCCGGCCCGAACGACGACACCTACGATTGACCGCTTCCGCCCGATCCCCCCGCGAGGCCGGCATGGACGCTGAACCGCCGCAGAACTGGCGCACCGCCCGCCGGGCCGGCACGGCCGCCATCGCCGGCTCGATGCTCGTCACGGCCCTGCTCTGGCTCGCGATCCTCTGGTTCGGCCCCGTAATTCAGGGCGTGGACACCATGGGCGATCGAATGGTCTTCGCCCTCAAATGCTGCTGCGTCGCCGTGCTGTTCTGCCTCGTCATGGGCGTCGAGGCGGTGGCGCATGAGCGGCTGCAATCGCCTGCCTTCGATCCTTTGGCCGGCTATGAAACCAGGCGGCTGCGCGTCAACCTGCGCTATCTCCAGAACACGCTCGAACAGTTCACCGTCTTCGCCTTCGCCCTGTTCGGGCTGGCCGCCTATGGCGATACCGAGCTTGGCCTGCGGGCCGTCCTGGCGACCGCCATCGTCTGGATGCTCACCCGCTTCGCCTTCTGGCTCGGCTATCACCGCAGCGCGGCGATGCGGGGCTTGGGGGCGCCGGGAATGATGGTGAGCATATTGGCGCTGCTCTATGTCGTCGGGCGGATCAGCTTCGACATCGCCGGCTGGGCGGGCGTCGTCGCCTTCCTGCTCGCCTTCGTGCTGATCGAGGCGGTGCTCTTCCTCAAGACGCGTCCGACCCCGGCACGCGAGCGGATCGAGTAGCGATTTCAGAGATTTGCCTGGCAGGGGCAGCAGGACTCGAACCTGCGACCCTCGGTTTTGGAGACCGATGCTCTACCAACTGAGCTATACCCCTTCAGGCGCCGAGGTTGTTAAAGCCAAACCTCGCGCGGCGCAATAGCATTCAGCCCGGCAGCAGCCCGAACAGCGGCACGGCCATGACGACCAGCCCGATCATCGCCACCAGATAGGCGATCGAGCGCCACGGGCTGAGCCCCAGCAGATAGCACACCGCATGCGCCACGCGCGCCGCGAGATAGATGCAGGCGCCCAGCGTCGCCGTCCCCGCCGAAACCTCGAAATGCAGCGTCAGCAGCCCGAGCGTGAGGAAAATCGGCAGCGTCTCGACGAAATTGCGCAGCACGTTCTGCGCCCGGATCACCTCCGGCGAGGGCGGCGGCAGGTTGTCCCGTGGCCCCATCTGCGCCGCGTTACCCACCTGCCTGGCCAGCGCCCGTCCGGGAATCAGCGTCAGCACCCACAGCAGAACCAAGCCGGCAAGCAGCGCGAGAAGCATGGCATTGACTCCGGTCCGGCAAAAGCTGGAGCGGGTAGCGGGAATCGAACCCGCGTATTCAGCTTGGAAGGCTGCTGCTCTACCATTGAGCTATACCCGCATGACGTTTCGCATAGCCAAGCCCGGTGCATCGCGCAAGACACTTCCCCGCCCATGCGCCTTCCGGCCAGGGCCTATGACCGCCCGCCCGGGAACCGGCGGCCACCGCTCCGCATTCTGGATGATTGCCGCCGCCGACCGGCCGGCAAGCTGCGGAGCATATCCATGACCACGTCCACCGCCACACCGCAAAAATCCGACAAGGCCGCCGCCATGTCCGATGGCCGCAAGCCCGGCCCCCGCGACGCCCCGGTGCAGGTGCGCGATTCCGGCCCCGAGGCCCAGGCCGAAAAACCGCGCCATTGGGACGAAGTCGACGAAGCCGTCGACGAAACCTTCCCTGCCAGCGACGCCACCGCGAAATACTGAGCCGCGCATCGCCCGAATTGCGCCTTTCACCCGCCCCCCGGCCCCGGCGGGCGAAAGGGGTGTTGACAGTCCCCTGCCCGATACGCATAAACCGCCCCGACGCAGCCACAAGGCCGCGTCGTCCCGCTCCCGGCCCGGTGCCGCAGATGTGGAGGGGTGGGAGAGTGGTTAAATCCATCAGACTGTAAATCTGACGCCTCAGGCTACACTGGTTCGAATCCAGTCCCCTCCACCAAAACTTCCGAAAAGCCCCGGAAATCCGGGCGCCCCCTCAGCAAATGTAATGCAGGTTGTAATGCAGGCCACCTAGCCCGCAACCGGACTGCGTTTTCGTTGAGGCACGGGCTATGACTCGCGCAGAGCTCCGCTCGGCGGTGGGCGCATCGCTGTGCGCCATCGCCAGCGCCACCACCGGCACCGATCTCCCTTCCCTCCACCACCCCCTTGAACCGCCGCCCTCAATGAATCGAGGTTTTCGAAACCAGGTTCACGATCAGCACGCCCGCGACGATGAAGGCGATGCCGATCACGCCGGCAAGGTCCAGCCTCTGCCCGAGGAAAAGCTGGCCAACGGCGGCGATGAGCACGATCCCGACCCCCGACCATGTCGCATAGGCGATGCCGATGGGTATGGCCTTGAGCGTCAGCGACAGGAAGAAGAAGGCGGCCGCATAGCCCACCACGACGATCGCGCTGGGAACGAGCTGGGTGAAACCGTCCGTGGCCCTGAGGGCGCTGGTGGCGATCACCTCGGC
>JAEWHZ010000211.1 GCA_023387585.1 Pseudomonadota bacterium | reverse complement strand
TCGCGATTGTCATCCTTGAGCGAGGCATAGACATTGTCCACCGCCTCTTCGAGCGTCAGTTGCGTGGTCACGCGCACCTCCGTGAATTTTGGGGCGCCTTGCACCACATCCCGCCCGCTTTGCCAAGGGCGGGGGTTCAGCGGTAGATTTCGCGGCGGTGGCCGATATCGACGACCAGAACGGTGATGGTGGCGTCGTGCAACCGGCAGATTATGCGATAATCGCCGACGCGATAGCGCCACAGCTCGCCATGTCGGGAACCCTGCAGCGGAATGCCGAGCTCGCGAGGCGAACGCGCCATCGCGACCCGCTCCGCGAGATAGTGCCTGATGCGCTTCTGCTCCATGCGTTGGAGCCGTCCGAGTTCCTTCAGCGCACCGGGCGTGAACTCAATCGTCCAGGCCAAGCTCGCGGCTCACCTGCTCGAGCGGAATGGTCTTGCGGCCTCCCGCCTCCCATTCGGCGATCGCCTCATCTATCGCGCGCAAATCCTCCTGATCCTCCAGATACTGGGTCAGAGCGGCAATGATCAGTTCGTCCGGCGACTGGCCCGCATCGCCGGCCACCGTCTTCACCACCTCGTAAAGCCCCTCGGGCAACTGCACGACATGCTCGGTCATGGCACATCCTTTCGCTCCCTCAAGATAGCGCGGATCGGCGTGACTTCAAAGGCGGCGTTCCGCGTTGCGAAATCGCGAATCCCATCAGGAAGCTGCAGCGACAGGCTCAAGCGACAGACAAACTTCGCTGCGGCCGGAACACCAGCCGTCAACCCGCACGATGTCATCCCGGCGGGAAGCCGGGACCCATCTCCAAACCCATCAACCGCCGCGATGGCGCCTCGGGCCGAAATTCCTCGTGATGGGCCCCGGCCTCCCGCCGGGGCGACATAGAGAGCGTGAACGCGGCAGCACAATGCCGCACTTCCTGCCCCACGGCGAATGGCACCGGCGCATCAGGTGATCGCCAGTCGTGCCAGCACCGGCGGGATCAGTCCCGGCAGATCCTCGGCGATCAGCCCGGGCATGCCGAAATCCGTGCCGGCCTGGCCGTGGATCCACACCCCGGCGGAAGCCGCATCGAACCCGTCCATGCCCTGCCCCAGCAGCGCCGCGATCACGCCGCACAGCACATCGCCCGCCCCCGCCGTGCCCAGCGCTGCCGGGGCGTTGGCGTTGATGCGCACCCGGCCGTCCGGCGCGGCGATCACGGTGTCGGCGCCCTTGAGCACCAGGATGGCGCCGGTCTCGCGCGCGGCATGGCGGGCACGGGCCAGCTTGTCGCCCCTTATCCCGAACAGACGCGCGAACTCCCCCTCATGCGGGGTCAGCACCACCGGCTTTTCCCGTCCCTTTATCGCCGCCGACAGCGCATCGGCCTCGCCGGCGAAGGCGGTCAGCGCATCGGCGTCGAGCACCAGGGCGGCCGAGGATTTCAACGCCGCCTCCGCCCAGTCGCGCGCGGCCTCGACGCCCAGCCCGGGACCGACCACCACGGCGTTGTAGCGCTCGTCCGCGAGCAGGTCCGCCAGCGCCTCGGCCGTTTCCGCCGGCTTGAGCATGATCGCCGTCACATGCGCCGCATGGACGCCCAGCGCCTCGCTCGATCCGGCAAGGCTCACCAGCCCCGCCCCGCTGCGCAGCGCGCCCAGCGCCGACAGCCTCGCCGCGCCCGAGCTCAGCGGCCCGCCCGAGACCACCACGGCATGGCCGCGATCGTATTTGTGGCCCCCGAGCTTGGGCTGCGGCACCTGCCAGAGCTGCGGCAGGTTCTCCGCCGCCTGCGGCGCGAGCTTATC
The DNA here is from genome assembly GCA_023387585.1 of Pseudomonadota bacterium. Lineage (GTDB taxonomy): Bacteria > Pseudomonadota > Alphaproteobacteria > Rhizobiales > Devosiaceae > Devosia. The sequence continues at coordinate 2,048 of JAEWHZ010000211.1, read as the reverse complement.
GAGCACGCGCGGGGAAATGCCGATATCGGCGAGGACGGTCGTGCCGCAATGCACGCGGCCGGGCAGCAGCAGATGGCCGGGCTTCTTGCGAAAGAAGCTCACGGTCAGCGCCGCCTCCACCGCCGTGCCGCGCACCGCCCCGGTCGCCCCGTCTATGCCGCTCGGAATGTCGATGCTGACGATCGGCTTGCCCGAGGCATTGGCGGCGGCGATCACCTGGGCGAAAATCCCTTCCACGTCGCGATCGAGCCCGGCGCCGAGCAGCGCGTCGACGATCAAATCGGCATGGCCGAAATCCTCGGCGATATCGGGCGGGTCGGCGCGGCCGGTCCATTGCGCCGCCGCCTGCGCCGCATCGCCCTTGAGGTCGGCGCGCGTGCCGATCAGGCGCAGCGTCACCGGCCAGCCGCGATCCTTGAGATGCCGCGCGACGACGAAGCCATCGCCGCCATTGTTGCCCGCCCCGCACAGCACCAGCACCGAGCGCTGGTAGTAGCGCTCGGCGATCACCTCGACCACGGCCAGCCCCGCCGCCTCCATCAGGTCGTGCGAATGCGTGCCGGCGGCGATGGTCAGCCGGTCGGCCTCGGCCATCTCGGCCGGGGTCAGCAGTTCGGCGGGCATTTCCGGCAGGTCGGCGGCGCGGGCCATTCTCGGCTCCTTTGTTTGGACTCCCGTTCTATCCGCCCCGCCCGCCAGCGCAAGCTGAACGAAAAAGGCCGCCCCGAAGGGCGGCCCGGAATGCGTTTCGATCGCGACCCGTCAGTGGTCGTGATGATGGTGGTGGTCATGATCGTGGTCGTGATCATGATCCTCGTCCATGTCGAACTCGTCCGACTGGATCAGCTTGGCCAGCTCCTCGCGGGACATCTCCTGCTCGGTCTGCTCGGCCTTGTCGGCGATGAAGTCCACCACCTTGTTCTCGAACACGGGCGCGCGCAGCGAGGCCATGGCGCCGGGGTTCTTGAGGTAATAGTCGTAGACCTGCTGCTCCTGGCCGGGGAAGCGGCGCACCTCGGCGATCAGCGCCTGGCGATGCTCGTCCTCGGTCACCGTCACCTCGTTCTGGTTGCCGATCTCGGCCACCACCAGCCCGAGGCGCACGCGGCGCTCGGCGATCTTGCGATACTGCTCGCGCGCCTCGTCCTCGGTCGTGCCCTCATCCTCGAACGACTTGCCGTGCTGCTGCACCTCATGGCTCACGCGCTGCCAGATCTGGTCGAACTCGGCCTCGACCAGCTGGGCCGGAACCTCGAACTTGTGCCCCTCGTCGAGCAGGTCGAGCACCTGGCGCTTGATGTGCTGGCGGGCCATCTGGCCGTGGGCGGCTTCCATCTGGCCGCGCACCGCCTCCTTGAGGGCCGCGAGGTCCTCGAGGCCGGCCTGCTTGGCGAAATCGTCGTTCAGCTCGGCGTCGCGCGGCGCATCGATATGCAGCACCGTCACGTCGAAAGTCGCGTCCTTGCCCGCCAGCTCGGCGTTCTGGTAGTCGGCCGGGAAGGTCACCTTGACCTCGCGGGTCTCGTCCTTCTTCATGCCGACCAGCTGTTCCTCGAAGCCGGGGATGAAGTCGCCCGAGCCCACCACGAGGTGCGCATGGTCGGAGGTGCCGCCCGCAAAGGGCTCGCCGTCGACCTTGCCCACGAAGCTGAGGCCCAGATTGTCGCCGGTCTCGACCACGCCGTCATCGCCCTTGGGCTCGTAGCCGCGATTGCGGCGGAAGAAGCGCTCGACTTCCTTTTCCACCTCGTCGTCGGTGACCGGCACCACCGGCTTGACCAGCTTGAGCCCGTCGAGCGCCATCGGCGTCACCGGCGGCAGCACCTCGTATTCGACCTCGAAGGCAAGGTCGGACTTGCCGTCCAGCACCTCGTTGATCACCGCCTGGTCCTGCGGCAGGTCGACCTTGGGCTGGGCGGCGGCGCGCTCGGAGCGCTGGTCGAGCGTGTCGGAGACGGTCGCGTTGATCGCCTCCTGCATCACCTCGGACATGGCCGAGCGCCCGTACAGCTTCTTGAGATGGGCGGCGGGCACCTTGCCGGGGCGGA
>JAEWHZ010000209.1 GCA_023387585.1 Pseudomonadota bacterium | reverse complement strand
ACGGGCTCGGCGTGTCGGGCCAGGACATGCAGGCCATGTTCGACCGGCTCGGCTCCACCATGCAGTCCAATTCCTCGCAGAACGCCATCAGGGCCATGGCCGAGCTGGCGCGCGGCATTGACGGGCTGGTCAAGCATATCCGCACCGAGCAGGACGATCTGCGGCGCCATATCCTCGAACAGGGCGAGACCAATCGCCGCCTGCGCGACCTGATCGAGGCCGTATTGTCGCAACCCGACAACGACCGGCGGAACTGATCCATGGCCGGAACCGACCCATGGCGAATTGATCCATGGCACTGACGCGGGCACGGCGCAGGGAGCGCGCGGATTACTGGCCCGGCTTCGTCGATGCCCTGTCGAGCCTGTTGCTCGTCATCATCTTCCTGCTCAGCCTGTTCATGCTGACCCAATTCTTCCTCAGCCAGGAGATCCAGGGCCGCGACACCGCGTTGCAACGGCTCAACAGCCAGATCGCCGAACTGACCGAGATGCTCCAGCTCGAGCGCGCCAACGCCTCCGACCTTGAATCGACCGTCGCCGCGCTGCAGGCAACGCTTGCCGGCTCCGAGGCCGGCCGCGCCGATCTCGAGGCCCAGCTCGCAGGGCTCGGCGGCGGGCTTGGCGAGCGCGACACCGCCATCGCCGGCTTGCGAACCGAGCTCGCCGAGGCCGAGCAGCTCTCCGAGGAGGCCAATGCCCAGGTCGCCCTGCTCAATCAGCAGCTTGCCGCGCTCCGCGCCCAGATCGGCGCGCTCGAAGCCGCCCTCGAAGCCTCGGAGGCGCGCGACGCCGACAGCCGCACCCAGATCGCCGATCTCGGCCGCCGGCTCAACCTCGCCCTCGCCCAGCGCGTGCAGGATCTGACCCGCTACCGCTCCGATTTCTTCGGCCGCCTGCGCCAGATTCTCGAAGGCCGCGCCGATGTGCGCGTCGTCGGCGACCGCTTCGTGTTCCAGTCGGAAATCCTGTTCGATGCCGGCGTCGCCGACATCTCGCCGCAGGGCCTGCCCGGTCTCGATGCGCTCGCCGAAGCCATTCTTCAGCTCGAGGACGAGATTCCGGACGACATCAACTGGGTGCTGCGTATCGACGGCCACACCGACAGCCGCCCGATCTCCAATCTGCGCTTCCCCTCCAACTGGGAATTGTCGGCGGCGCGGGCCATCTCGGTGGCGCAATATCTCGTCAGCCGCGGCGTGGCCCCGGCCCGGCTCGTCGCCGCCGGCTTCGGCGAGTTCGCACCTCTCGATCCGGCCGAGACCGACGAAGCCTATCGCCGCAACCGCCGTATCGAGTTCAAGCTGACGGAAGGCTGAACCGTCGATTGATCTGAATCATGGCGACCCGGCCGTCTCCTTGCCAAGCTGATCCTGTTGCCGGACCGTCCCGGTCCGGATGGAGCAGGAGGTTTGGGATGCAAAACGACACGTTCGTCCAGAAATCGCTGTTGACCTTTTTCCGCCTCGCGATCGGCTGGGTTTTCCTCAGCGCCGGGCTGCGTCAGGTTCCGGACGCCGCCTGGTCGGCTGCCGGCTTCATGCGCGGTTCGCCGAACCTGAGCGGCTTCTTCGAGCTGATGGCCTCGCCGCCGTTCATCAACCTCATCGATGCCGTCATTCCTTGGGCCCATCTGCTGATCGGACTGGCCCTGATCCTGGGGATCTGCATGCGGTTGGCGGCGGTCGGCGGCACCACGCTGATGATCCTCTACTACATCCCGCGCTTCGCCTTCCCCGACACGATCGTCGAGTACCATCTGGTCTATGCCGGCATCATCGTCTACCTCGCCGCGGTACGGCCCGGGCGGATATGGGGCCTGGAATCGTGGGTCGCCGAACTTGACGCGCTCAAGCCCTACTTCGCGCGTCACCCCAGGATGCGCGCGGTCATCGGCTAGAGCGTTTTCCAGCGCAGGCGGCACAAGGCTCCGACGCCAGCGCCGGAGCCCTCCTTACTCCGCCGCCTCGCCGAGATGGAACTGCAGCTTGGCCAGCTCGGCATAGCGCCCGCCCTTGGCCACCAGCTCCAGATGCGTGCCCTGGTCGATCACCTCGCCATGCTCGAGCACCAGGATCCGGTCGGCGTCGCGGATCGTCGCCAGCCTGTGCGCCACCACCAGCGTGGTGCGCCCCGCGCGCAACCGGTCGAGCGCCGTCTGCACCAGGAGCTCCGAATGCGCGTCGAGCGCCGACGTCGCCTCGTCGAGCAGAAGGATCGGCGCGTCCTTGAGGATGGCGCGCGCGATCGCCAGCCGCTGCTTCTGCCCGCCCGACAGCATCACCCCGCGCTCGCCGACCATGGTTTCGTAGCCCGCCGGCAGGTCCGAGACGAAATCGTCCACCAACGCCGCCCTGGCCGCCATCCGCACCGCATCGTCGTCGGCATCGGGGCGGCCGAAGCGGATATTGTCGGCGATGGTGCCGGCAAAGATCGTCGGCTCCTGCTCGACTGAGGCGATGCGCAGCCGCAATTCGGCGAGATCGATGTCGCGGATGTCGATGCCGTCGACCTTTATGCTGCCCGCATCGACGTCGTAGAAGCGCTGCAACAGCGCCAGGCTCGTCGACTTGCCCGAGCCCGAGGCTCCGACCAGCGCATAGGTCTGGCCTGCCGGTATCGAGAAGCTGACCCCGTCCAGCACCGGCTCGCCGCCGCCATAGGAAAAGCGCACATTCTCGAAACCCAGCGTTCCCAGCGGCGGCTCTGGCAGCGCCACCGGATGGGCGGGCGAGGCGATCTCGGCCCTGGTGTCGAGGATTTCCACCAGCCTTTCGGTCGAGCCGGCCACGGCCTGCAAGGTGCCCAGCACCTCGGACAGATTGGTCAAGGCGCTCGAGGCCATCAGCGCATAGATCATGAACTGGGCGAGCTGGCCGGCCGTCACCGTGCCCTGGAACACCAGATGCGCGCCCCACCACACCATCCCGGTGATCGTCGCGGTCCCGAGGAAGATCACCAGCGCCACCAGCGTCGCGCGGGCGAACAGCCGCGTCACCTCGGCGCCATAGCTGTCCTCGCTGCGCTGGCGATAGAGCTCGGCCTGCCCCTCTTCCTGCACGAAGGATTTGACCGTGCGGTTAGCGCCCAGCATCTCGGTCGCCATCGAGCCGAGCTCGGCCATGGCGTCCTGCGTGCGCCGCGACATGCCGCGCAGCCGGCGCGAGAACGCCACCAGCGGCAACAGGATCGCCGGCGCCGCCACCAGCACCATCAGCGTCAGCCAGGGGCTGGTGAGCATCATCATGATCACCGCGCCGACGATCATCACCGCCGAGCGCAGCGCCAGCGACAGGCTCGATCCCACTGCCCCGCGGATGATCGACACGTCGCCATTGAGGCGCGAGGTGAGCTCGCCCACCCGGTTGGTGTCGAAGAACCGCGTGTCGAGCGTCAACAGGTGCGAGAACACCGCATGGCGCAGATCGGCGATCACCCGCTCGCCGATCACCGAGATGAAATAGAACCGCGCCCCCGAGGCCAGCGCCATCACCGCTGCGATGATGATGATCGCCCAGCTGTAGCCGGCGACGCTGTCGAGATTCTGCTCGATGAAACCCTGGTCGACCACCCCGCCCAGCGCCACCGGAATGGCGAGCGAGGCCGCTGCCGAAACCAGCAGGAACACCACCGTCGCCGTCAGCCGCGCCGGATAGCGCAGGATGAAGGGAACCAGCCGGCGCAGCGGCTGCAGGCGCGAGGCCCGGATCTCCGCATTGCTGACGAGGGCTTGCGCAGACTCCTGCGGGGAAGGGGGCTGGTCTGTCATGAATTCCCTGCGCCGGTATCGGATTCCGCCTAGATAGGCCCTGGCGCAACCGGCCGCAACCGCGCGGGCTGCGACCGAGCGGCTCAGTCCCCGTGTGGCTTGCGTTTTACGCCGTTATTCATTAAGGAGCCGGCCAACCATTGCAGCACATGTCCGGGCGCCGCGGCGCCCGTTTGATTTGAGGGCCAGCCCATGAAGAGCGACATCCATCCCGACTACCACA
>JAEWHZ010000203.1 GCA_023387585.1 Pseudomonadota bacterium | reverse complement strand
CATTTGACGCCCGACCTCGAACGCAAATACGATATTTTCTCAAGATTCCCAAGAAGTACCGTCTTGTCGACGAGGTAATACGGAGTCTGAAGCGTCAATCTTTGCTATTGCACCTGCCTTAAGGGATGTATGATTGGCGATGCGGCGCACGAGGCCGGCCGCATGAGGCACCAGACATATAGCCTCATGCGGTCATACTCAAGACCCGCCAAGAAATCTTGTCCGTCCGTTCGCAAGCTGGACGAAAAGCCCTCAATGCGGGCCGGCAGCGCTCATGAGCGGCGGTTTGTCGATGCCGTCGCGCTTCGCGGAGCGGTCGATTTCGCCGCCTTCGGCCAGTTCGCGCTCCGCCTGATACCAGAACTCCTGTTCACGCCCTTCCGGCTCCCCCGCCTCCAGCCACAACTGATAGGCGCGTTCGCGGACGTCGTCGTGATTGCCTTCGGTGATGTTCATCGCATGGTTCTCCTCCGATACGCCGGAGGAACGCAGTCCGGACCGCCCCGTTCCGAGGGGACGGGCGGTTGAACGCAACGTGATCGCGCCCCCTCAAACGGGCTCGTACACCGCCTCGGGCGGCAGGGAGAGGATGCGCTCGGCCATCTCACCCTTGAGATATTCGAGACGCTCGTTCTCGGCCGCATTGCGGTCGGGCTTGCGGCTCAGCTCGATGAATTCGTCGCGCACGATATCCTCGAGCACATGCACCTTGGCCACCGTGCCGCGATAGCTGAACTCCCAGACATAGTTTTGCAGCGTCGTGCCGCGCTGGGGCTCGCCCAGCTCGGGCGCGATGGACTGCCGGTTCTCGCTGCGCCCGCGCGTCACCATTTCGAGCGCGTCGTGCCCGCCCGGGCCTTTGAAGGCCGTGCGCACGGTGATCTCGCGCCGTTCCGGCGGATTGCCGCCATCGAACAGCGCGAAGGCGGCGCGCATGGCGGTGAAGGCATGCGCCACCCCGCCGGGGAACGCGTGGCCGTGATAGCGCATCAGGTCGGCATAGGTGAAGGCGATGGGCTTGCCGTTCTCGAGAACGACCAGTTCGGCCTCGTTCATTTGCGGTCTCCTGTGTCGAGATAGTCGCGCATCCAGGGCAGGAAGCCGTCGAGGAAGCGCGTGGTGGCCGGCATGAAGTGGCTGCCGTGATGGTAAAAAGGGTCGAGGCTGGTGATCACCATGCGCCCGCCGGTCGAGACCTCGTCGATATAGAGGATCGGCCTGGCGCTCTCGTTGACGACCAGAATTTCGGCGCCCTCGGGCACGTCGTACCAGCCGTGCAGATGATAGGTGCAGTCGCGTTCCGTGAGGTATGTGAACAGCTTATGCTCCGGCTTGGCGACGCGGACGCCGAGATCGGCGCCGGGGGTGAGCCACCACCAGAAATTGGTCGGCTGCGGCGTGAAGCGGATGTTGGGCAGCCACAGCTCGGAATCGCTCTCGCCCGTGGCGATGACGGTACCGCCTTTATCGAGATATGAGCGTAGTTTAGCGGCATGAGGCGCCATGCGGTCGGCCGGGGTGCGGCAGGGGACGAGGACGACGGCGAACTGGTCGAGGTCGACGGCGTCGAGCTCTTCGGGGCGCGCGAGGCGGTCGAAATAACGCGCGTAGCGTTCGCCCTCGAGGCTTTCGAGATGGTAGTAAGTGCCTGGATTTACAGCAAGAATGCTCATCAGCCCAATTCCCCCAGCGTCCATGCGATGATGCGCGGCGCGACACGCTCATGGGTCGAATTGGGACCGCCCATTCCGCCTAAGTCATTGCCGGCATGAGAGAAAATTGCGCCGCCACCGGGCGGGCGCCATTCCCAGTCGATGGGATGGCGGTCCGGGCCGACGCCGTTGACCGGCAGCGCGCCGGATGGAAGCGGGTTGTGCCCGCGCCCGTAAAAGCCTGCCACGCCTTTGTTTTCTTCAAAGCTCTTTTGATCGATGCCCTCGAAGATCGGGTGCTCGTTGAGCCGGGTCAGAACAAGATCGGCCCGCCTCGCGGCAATGATGGGAACAAAAATCCCCAGGCCGGGGATCAATTCGCGCAGGATATGGCCGTTGAAGAACCAGTTTTTCCCGCGCGCGAGCAGTTTCTGAACGGATTCTGAACGGGACATGAACCCGATCTGGTCGAGATGCGAGGTGGTGATCAGGCCGGTGGCGCGATCGAAATGCGCGGGCGTCAGATCGCGCTCACGCACGATGGTGCCTAGGTTTTTCTCCACCGCGAGCTGGAACAGGCCCGGCGGGTCGCCGTAATGAGAATGAACAAGCAGCAGCGACATGAACGGACCTATTCGACGGTGAAGGTGAGCTCGGCCTCGATCGGCCGGCCATGGATGGCGAATTCCTCATGCTGGTTGGTGTTGAGCACGACGCGGAAGTCATGGGGACCGAAGGGCAGCGCCTCGATGTGGAAGGCGGGGCCGTAGAGCCGGGCGAGCTTGGAGCCGTTGATGTAGAGATGGGCGTGCCCGGCATTGTCGACATTGCCGGTATTCACCAGTTCGGGCGCGAAGGTGAAGTTCTCGGTCTCGAGAAAGACGTTCCAGCCGCCCACCGCATCCTTTTCGATGCGGAAACCGGTGATGGCGGGCGCGCCTTCGGCGGCGACGTCATAGGTCTCGTGCACATGCCCGTCATGCGACAGGGCGGCCGGGGTGGTAGCGGCGAGGGCGAGAAAGAGCAGCCCGACGGCGCGACGTGTGATCACGATGGTTCTCCTTGGGGAAACAGGCGGCGATAGCCGCGATCGGCATAGACGAGCGGCCCGCCGGGCGCGGTGCGCAGCGCCACGACCGAGCCGATGATGACGAGATGCGTGCCGACCTGATTGATCTCGGCGATACGGCAGTCGAAATTGACGAGCGCGCCGTCAAGCGCCGGCGCCCCGGTGCGCAGCGCCATCCAGCCGGCACGCGCGAACCAGTCTGGGGTGCGCCCGCCGCCGCGTCCGGCAAAGGCGTCGGCCAGCCCGTGCTGGGTCTCGGCGAGCACGTTGACGCAGAAGGCGCCATTGGCGCCGATGACCGGCGCCGGGCGGCTGGCGGCATTGACGCAGACCAGAAGGGTCGGATGGGCGGTGTCGGCCGAGACCGGGCACATGGCGGTGACGACCATGCCGTCGCGGCCCGATGGGCCGTCGGTGGTGAGGATGCTGACGGCCATGGAGACGCGCGACATGGCCTCGAGAAAACCGGCGCGGTCGGCGGGCGGATGCTCGGGTTCGGCGAGCGCTGGCGTTTGGGCGAGCATTGACGCGGCCTTCCTCATGCGGCGGCGATCAGCCGGCGGGTGTAGTCGTTTTCCGAGGCGTGGATGACGGCGTCGGCATCGCCCTGTTCGACCACGCGCCCGTCCCGCAAGACGATCAGCCGGTCGCAGAAATGGCGGGCGAGCGCGATGTCATGGGTGATGAACAAGAAGGCGGTGCCGAAGCGCAGGCGCAGATCCTCCATCAGATCCATGATCTCCATGCGCACCGACTGGTCGAGCATCGAGGTCGGCTCGTCGGCGATGATGACGCTGGGCTGGGTGACGATGGCGCGGGCGAAGGCGACGCGCTGGCGCTGGCCGCCGGAAAGCTGCACCGGCCGGCGCGACATGAAATACCCGTCCGAGGGAAGCTGCACGGCGGCGAGCGCGGCGCGGACCCTCGCCTCGATGGCCTGGGCGTTGTTCTCGCCATGGATGCGCAAGGGCTCGGCGACGATATCGAGGATCGACATGCCGTTGCGCAGGCTCTGATAGGGGTCCTGGAACACAAGGTGCACCGCCCGGCTCATCACCTTGCGGGCGCGGGGACCGAATTCGGCGATATCCTGACCGCGATAGAAGACCCGGCCTTCATCCGGCCGGATCATGCCGGTCAGCAGCCGGGCTATAGTCGACTTGCCGGCGCCGCTCCCTCCGACCAGTCCCAGCTTCTCGCCGGGCGCCAGGGCGAGTGAGACGTCGGCGAGCGCTGTGTGCCCGATGCCGAGGCGCAACAGCGCGAAGGGCCGGAAGGTCTTCGACACTGCACGCAGTTCGATGACCGGCGGCACGGCCTCCACATCGAGCGGCGAGGCCCAGCGCTTCGGGCCGTCCAGAGCCAGCAGGCTGCCGAACAGGGCCCGCGTGTGCTCGTGGCGCGGATTGGCACGCACCGATTCCGGCGTGCCCTCATCCACCAGCCTGCCCTGATACATCACCGCCAGCCGGTCGCATGGCGCGCGATCAGCGGCAGATTGTGGGTGACGAACAGGATCGAAAGATCGAGCTTTTGCCGCAGATCGAGCAGCAGCGCCATGATCTCTTCCTGCACCAGCACGTCGAGCCCGGTGGTCGGTTCGTCGGCGACGACGATGTCGGGCGTGTTGCACAATGCGATGGCGATGACCGCGCGCTGGCGCATGCCGCCGGACAATTCATGGGCATAGGCATCGTAATGGCGCGGCTCGAGCCCGACGCGCTCGAGCCAGGAAACGGCCTCGCGCTTTCGCGCCGAGGCGGAGCTGTCGGCGCCGCGCTTCAGCGTCTCGTCGAGCTGGCGGCCGATGGTCATCACCGGGTTGAGCGCGTTCATGGCGCTTTGCGGGATCAGCGCCAGACGCCTTCCGCGCAGGGCACGCAAGGGCTCGGGCGCGAGGGCCAGAAGGTCGGTATCGTCGAGGAATACCGCGCCATGGGTGACGCGGGCCGGATGGCGCAGCAGGCGCAGCATGGCGAGCGAGACCGTGGTCTTGCCCGACCCGCTCTCGCCCACCAGCCCGAACAGCTCGCCGCGCCGCAGCGCCAGATCGACGCCGGAGACCGCCTCGGCGCTGCCGAACTCGGTGTCGTAGGTGACGCGCAGGCCCTCGGCGGTGATGACGGAATCGGGTTGGGGCGAAGCGCCTTCGGGCGCGATGGGGCGTGCGGGTTTTGCGAGCCTGATGCGCGGGGCGAGCGAGCCGTCATAGCCGAAGCCGATAAAGGCCAGCGCCAGGACGGTGAGCGACACGGCAAGGCCCGGCGGCATGATCCAGTAGACCCACGAGCCGGTGAGGAAGGCCGCCCGCGCATTGGCGTGAAACAGGATCGAGCCCCAGCTGTTCTGCAACGGATCGCCGAGCCCGAGAAAGCTCAGCGAGGTCTCGACCAGGATGGCCGCATGGGCGGTGCGGACGAACTGCGGCACGATGAGCGGCGCGAGCTCCGGCAGCAGATGCCGGATGCCGACGAACCACGCCCCTGCCCCCATGGCGCGCGACGCCTCGACGAAGCCGGACGAGCGCAGCGCCAGCACCTGGGCGCGCAACTCGCGCACCGGGCTCGCCCACATGACGAAGGCGATGACCAGTACCTGCGTCTGGATCGAGGCGCCGAAATAGACGCCGAGCACGATGACCAGCGGAAGGAAGGGCAGCGCCAGCACCACATCGACGATGCGCATGACCAGCCGGTCGACCCAGCCGCCATAGACGCCGACGACGACCGCGAGCGCCGCTGCGATGCCCGTCGAGACCAGCGCCACCGAAAGCCCGATGGTGAGCGAGACGCGGGCGCCATAGAGCACCTGCGCGAAGATGTCGTAGCCTGCGTCGTCGCAGCCGAACAGATGCGCGAGGCTGGGGCGCTCGAAGGGGGCGCAGCTCAGCTCGCGCGGGCCGTAGGGCACCAGCAGCGGGGCGGCGACCGCCATCAAGACGATGGTGGCCAGCATGACGATGCCGAGCCACTGCACCTTGCCCGTCGAGGAGGACAGCGGGGCGATGAAGGATCGCGTGTTCACATAGGTCAGAGAGCTGGCGGTCTGGGACATGGCTACTTCGTTCGCCGCGTGCGCGGATCGATGAGCGGATAGAACAAATCGGTGACGAAGTTCGCCGCGATGATCGAGAAGGACGCGAAGATGAACAGGCCCTGCAAGAGCATGTAGTCGCGCGAGTTGACGCCCATGACCACGAGGCTGCCGAGCCCGGGATAGGAGAACACGGTCTCGATCACCAAAGCGCCGCCGACCAGCCCGCCGAGCCCGAGCATGACATGGGTGTAGAGCGGCAGCAGCGCGTTGCGGAAGGCGTGCTTGAAGAAGATATTCGGCTCGGACACGCCGCGCGAGCGCGCGAAGGTGATGTAGTCCTGGTCCTGGGCGATCTGCATGGACGAGCGCGCGATCAGCAGCACCGAGGCGGCCTGCACGATGGCGAGGGCGGCGACCGGCATGATCAGGCGGCGGCCGACGCCGGCGAACCAGGTCCAGTTGGGGAAGGACGTGCCGAGCTGGTAGGCGCCGAAGGAGGGCAGCCACCCGAGCGTCGTCGAGAACAGGATGATCAGCATCATCGCCAGCCAGAAGGGCGGCAGCGAGCCGGCGAACAGCACGGTGGCGAGGGTGGCGATGTCGGAAATCTCGCCGCGCCGCCAGGCCGACAGGATGCCGAGCACGGTGCCGACCAGCGTCGAGAGCACCAGCGCGCAGCTCATCAGCAGCAGCGTCCAGGGCAGGCGCTGGACGATGGCGTCCCACACCGGCATGCCGAGCACGACCGAATTGCCGAAATCGCCGGTGAGGATGCCGCTCAGATAGGTCCAGAACTGCTCGTGGATCGGCCCGCCCAGCCCGAGCTCGACGCGCACGGCGTGCTTTTGCGCCTCGCTCATGGTCTCGACCGTATCCGCGCCCAGCAGGCTGTTCAGCGGATCGCCGGGCGCCATGCGGGGCAAGAGGAAGTTGACGGTGAGCGCCGCGACGAGCGCCAGGGCGTACTGGCCCAATATGCGAGCGTAATAGAGCATCTATCCGGCCGGAGATGGCGGGGGACGGCGGGCCGTCCCCCAGTTGGGCCTAGTCGGCCAGCACTTCGGTCACCGGCACCGTGAAGCCTTCACGGGCGGCGTCGGGCAGGAACGAGTATTTGTGGTAGATGCCGTAGCCGGCGGTCGACACGTAGTTGTCGTAGCTCTGCCAGCGATAGGCGAACAGCCCGTCCGGGTACCAGAGCATGAAGCGGCTCGGATAGCGGTTCTCGTATTCCTGCAGGGCGAAATGCCAGCGCTCGCGCTCCTCGCGGGTCGTGGCGTTCCACCAGTTGTCGTAGAGTTCGAGGCGCTCGGGCTCGTTTTCGAGCAGGGAGCGCATCTGGGCGCTGGAATAGAATTGCAGGTACTGGTCCTGGTCGGCGAGGCCGTGCGGGGTGATCTCGGCGATCGAGAACTCGTAGTCGCCCGAGGCGGTGAGGTTGGCGAAGGTCGCCGCGTCGACGGCCTCGACATGGCTCTTGAGCCCGACTTCGGCCAATTGCTCGACCATGACCTCGGCGCCGCGCACATAGAGCGGCTGGTTGGTGGACACGACGATGCGGAAGTCGATCGGCGTGCCGTCCGGCAGGTCGCGGAAGCCGTCGCCATCGGCATCGACGAAGCCGACCGCGTCGAGCCCGGCCTCGGCCTGCTCGGTGTCGTAGGGCACGAACATGCCCGGCTTGGTCCAGGTGCTGTCGAGATGCGGCCAGCCATGCTTGCCCGACTGGGCCCGGCCGAGCATGACGCGCTCGACCAGCTCGTCGGCGTCGATGGCCAGCGAGATGGCATAGCGCAGGTCGCGGTCGTTGAAGATGGGGCTGTTGAGGTTCATCTGCATCCAGGTGCCCCACAGGGACGGCGCCTGGACGATCTCGATGGCCGGATCGTCGGCCCATTCGGCGACGAGCTCGGGCGGCAGGGCGCGCGCGGCGCCGTCGATCTCGCCGGACTTGAGCGCGGCGAACATGGTCTGCGGGTCCTTGATCATCACGAGGGTGATCTCGTCGACAGTCGGCCGGCCGCCCCAATAGTCCTCGAAGGCGACGAGGCGGTAATATTCGTCGGGCACGTATTCGGCGAGCATGTAGGGCCCGGTACCGATGACCGGCTCGGTGAGGGTGCGCGGGTCCTCGACGCCCTCCCACTGCGCGCGCTGCAGGATCGGCATCTCGGGGGCGGTCACCAGGTCGAAATTGGGCATGGGGCGCGGGGCCTCGAAGCGCACGCGATAGGGCTCGATGGCCTCGATGATCTCGATGCGCGGCACCTCGGACACGTGGTGCGTCCAGCGGTTGGTCGGGCCGTTGAGGTAGAGATTGTAGGTGAAGGCGATGTCCTCCGCCGTCATCTCGGTGCCGTCATGCCATTTGACGCCCTGACGGATCTCGGCCTCCCAGATGCGGCCTTCCTCGTCGATCTGCACCACCTCGGTGGCGAGCCAGGGATGCCCGTTTGACAGATAGGGCGAGGGCTCGAGCAGCTTTTCGGTGATCGTATAGAGGATCCAGTCGTTCCACGAATTGCCGATGGTGTAGGTCGTGATGTTGGCGGCGGTGTTCCAGATGCCGATGGTCAGATGGCTGGCGCTGGTGGGGCCCTCATTGTCGACCGAACTCAAAACGCCGATCCGCGTATGCGCCGTTTCGGGCACCGCATCCTGGGCTGCTACGGAACACAGGCCGCCGGCCAGCATCATCGCTGCCGCGGCCATGCGCATCGGAGAGGACATCTCGAACTCCTTCAGGACCTTCCTAAAGGTGACTCGCATAGTCATGATAGTTGGGATTTGCAAATTAATATGACTTCAAGAGTCATGAAACTTTGTCGCAGGCGGGCGGAATTTCGCGGCCTGACGCGGAAAGTCCGGTCCGTTGGAAAGACTTACCTCCAAACTCGCGGCGCATGGAACAACCACACTGCCGGCGGCATGGAATTTTGCCGCGGCGGGGCTATGCTGGGGTAAAATATTGCGAAGAGAGCGGACATGAAACTCACCCCCATCATCCTCACCGCCAGCCTGCTGGCCTCCGTCAGCCTCGCGCCCGCGGCCTGGGCGCAGGCGGCCGATCCGGATGCCAGCATCCGCATCGGCTCGCTCTACGAGCCGCAGAACCTCGACAACACCGCCGGCGCCGGCCAGGGCATCAACGAGGCGTTCAACGGCAATGTCTACGAGGCTCTGTTCCAGCTGACCGATGCGGGCACCGTCGAGCCCAAGCTGGTCGAGAGCTACGAGGTGAGCGAGGACGGGCTGACCTATACCTTCACCCTGCGCGAGGGGGTGAGCTTTCATTCCGGTGATCCGCTGACCGCCGAAGACGTCAAATATTCGATCGAGCGCGTCACCGCCGAGGAATCGCGCAGCTCGCGCAAGAGCAGCCTCGCCACCATCGCCGGCATCGAGACGCCCGACGAGCGTACCGTCGTGATCACGCTGTCGCGCCGCTCGATCTCGCTGCCCTACAATCTGTCCTATGTGTGGATCGTCAACGACGCGGCCGGCGACATCACCGGCTCGGCCGACGGCACCGGCCCCTATACGCTCGAGGAATGGCGCCGCGGCTCGGCGCTGGCGCTTGCCCGCTTCGACGGCTATTGGGGCGAGCCGGCCAGCAATGGCGAGGTGGTGTTCACCTATTTCACCGACGCCACCGCGCTCAACAATGCGCTTCTGACCAACGCCATCGACATCATCACCACGGTGCAGAGCCCGGATTCGCTGGCCCAGTTCGCCGACAACCCGGCCTATACGGTGACCGAGGGCGCCTCGACCACCAAGCAGCTGCTGGCCTATAACGACCGCGTCGCCCCGTTCGACAACGTGCTGGTGCGCAAGGCGCTGGCCCGCGCCACCGACAAGGCGCGGCTGCTCAACTCCATCTGGGGCGATTACGGCACGCTGATCGGCTCCTTCGTGCCGCCGACCGATCCGTGGTATGTCGATCTGACCGATGTCGACGCCTACGACATCGACAGCGCGCGCGAGCTGCTGGTCGAGGCCGGCTATCCCGACGGGTTCGAATTCACCCTCGACACGCCCGACTACGATCCGCACCCGATCGTCGCGCAGTTCCTGCAGTCCGAATACGCCCAGATCGGCGTGACGGTGAACATCAACATCATCACCGCCAATGAGTGGTACACCAAGATCTACCAGGAGCAGAATTTCGAGGCGACGCTGCAGGAGCACGTGAACCACCGCGACATCGTGTTCTACGGCAACCCGAACTTCTACTGGGGCTACGACAACCCCGAAGTGGTCGAGCTGATCGCCGATGCCGAGGCGGCTTCGAGCGAGGAGGAGCAGGTGGAAAAGCTCACCGAGGCCAACCGCATCATCGCCGAGGACGCGGCGAGCAACTGGCTGTACCTTTATCCGCAGATCGTGGTCTCAGCCGCCAACGTGACCGGCTATCCGGTCAACGGGCTGAACTCGCAGTTCTTCGCCTACGACATCGAGAAGGCCGAGTAACAGCCGACCGAAGCGCCTGCCGAAAACCACCGGCCCCTGGCCGGTGGTTTTCCTTTTCGCGACCCGCTATTCTGCGCTTAACCGCGCAAGGACCGCTCCCATTCTCGCCTATACCATCCGCCGCACAGCCATTCTGATCGTTTCGCTGTTCATGGCGGCGGTGGTGCTGTTCGTCTTGCTGCGCCTCCTGCCCGGTGATCCCGCCAATGCCCTGCTCGGCGTGGGCGCGACGGCGCAGCAGATCGAGGCCGCGCGGGCACAGGTGGGGTCCGACCAGCCGCTTTACGTGCAATTCGTCAACTTCATCGCCAATCTGGCGCGGCTCGATCTCGGCACCTCCTTCGTCAGCCGCGCCTCGGTGCTGGAAGAGGTCGGCAACCGCATGTCGGTCACCCTGCCGCTGACCGTGCTGGGTTTCCTGCTTGCGGTCCTGATCGCCGTGCCGCTCGGCATAGTCGCGGCGGTGCGCTCGGATCGCTGGTACGGCACCGCCATCTCGGTGGTCTCGCAGCTCGGCATCGCCATACCGGTGTTCTGGGTGGGGATATTGCTGGTGACGCTGTTCGCCATCAATCTGCGCTGGCTGCCCTCGGGCGGCTTTCCGCTGCGCGGCTGGAGCAATTTTTCGCAGGCCGCCACCGGCATGGTGCTGCCGGCGCTGACCATCGGCCTCGTCATGGGCGCCTCGCTTTTGCGCTATGTGCGCGCGGCGACGCTCGACGTGCTGGGGAGCGACTATCTGCGCACAGCGCGCGCCCTCGGCGCCAGCTTTCCCGAGGCGCTGCTGCGGCATGGGGTTCGCAACGGCTCGGTGCCGGTGATCTCCATTCTCGGCATCGAGCTCGCCACCACTTTTCTCGGCGCCGTGGTCATCGAGCGCGTGTTCAGCCTGCCCGGGCTCGGCTCCATGCTGCTGCTCGCCATCCAGCAGCGCGACTATCCCAATGTGCAGGGCGTGCTGTTCGTCTCGACGCTGCTGGTGCTGCTGATCGGCTTTGCCGCCGACCTCGCCCAGCGCCTGATCGACCCGCGCCTGCGCGGCCGCGTGAGGGCCGAGATTTGAGCAGCGTCGCCGTCACCGCCCCGCCACGACGCAGGCGGCGCACCTCGCTGATCCTGTGGGCCGGCGCCGTGCTCGTGGGCCTCCATGTAGCGATCGGGCTTTTGAGCTTCGTCTGGCTGCCCTACGACCCCAACGCCTTCACCGGCGGCCGGCTGGAAGGCGCGAGCTGGCTGCACTGGATCGGCACCGACCGGCTGGGGCGCGATTTGTTCACCCAATTGATGATCGGCAGCCGCATCGCCTTGCAGGTCGGGGCCGGCGCGGTCGCCATCGGTGCAGCCATCGGCGTCACGCTGGGCATGCTCGCCGCCTTCGCCAGCAAATGGCTGGACGACGCGCTGGCGGCGACGCTCGACATCCTCATCGCCTTTCCCACCTTGCTGATCGCCATGCTGGTGGTGGCGGCAAGCGATACGGCGAGCCTGTGGTCGGCCATCGTGGCGCTGGGCATCGCGCTATCCGCCATCGTCGCGCGGCTGACACGCATCCTCGCCAAGCGCGTGCTGGTGATGGACTACATCACCGCCGCGCGCACCTCCGGCTCGTCCTGGCCCAAGATCGTCTTCATCCATGTGCTGCCCAATATCTGGCCGACCCTGTCGGTCAATTTCGCGCTGCAATTCGGGCTGGCGGTGATCGCCGAAGCCTCGCTGTCCTATCTCGGGCTCGGCGCCCCGCCGCCCAACGCCTCTTGGGGGCGCATGCTGCAGGAGGCGCAGGGCACGGTCTATACCGCCCCGCTCGGCGCCATCGCGCCCGGCATCGCGCTGGTCTCGCTGGCCATCGGCGTCAATTTGCTCGCCGACGGGCTGCGCGAGCGCATAGACCCCACGCGGAGCGGGCGATGAGCGCGCTGCTCGACATCGAAGGGCTGAGCGTGAGCACCGGCGATAAGGTGCTGGTCTCCAACCTGTCCTTTTCGCTGCGGCGCGGCGAGCGGCTGGGGCTGATCGGGGAATCGGGCTCGGGCAAGTCGCTGACGGCGCTGGCGGCGACCGGCCTGCTGCCCGCCGGCCTGTTCGCCACCGGCTCGGCGGTGCTGGCGGGACAGCAGGTGATCGGCACGCCGGACCGAAAGCTCGACCGGCTGCGCGGCACCGCCGTCGCCATGATCTTCCAGGAGCCGCTGACGGCGCTCGATCCCCTGATGCGGGTCGGCAAGCAGGTGGCCGAGCCGCTGGCGCGGCGCGCCCGGCGCGACGGCAACCCGCTTTCCGGCGCGGCGCTGCAAGAGGCGGTGCTGGCGCTGCTCGACGACGTGGCCCTGCCCGATCCGCCGCGCCTTGCCCGCGCCTATCCGCACGAGATTTCCGGCGGGCAGCGCCAGCGCATCGCCATCGCCATGGCGCTGGCCTGCCGGCCGGACCTGTTGATCGCCGACGAGCCGACCACGGCGCTCGACGTGACCACGCAGGCGGAAATCCTGGCGCTGCTCGATGGGCTGGTGCGCGAGCGCGACATGGCGCTGCTGTTCATCAGCCACGATTTGCCGGTGGTCGCCAACACCGTCGAGCGGGTGGTGGTGCTGCGCCGGGGCGAGGCGGTGGAAAC
>JAEWHZ010000155.1 GCA_023387585.1 Pseudomonadota bacterium | reverse complement strand
TCCTTGCCGGTCGCCTGGTCGACGATCTTCATCGACAGCCGGACCTTGCCGCGCTCGTCGAAGCCGAGCAGCTTGACCCACACCTTGTCGCCTTCCTTGACGACGTCGGTGGTCTTGCCCACGCGCTGGTCGGCGAGCTGGGAGATGTGCACCAGCCCGTCCTTGGCGCCGAAGAAGTTGACGAAGGCGCCGAAATCGGCCGTCTTCACCACGGTGCCCTGGTAGATCTGGCCCACTTCCGGCTCGTCGGTGATCGAGCGGATCCACTTGATGGCGGCGGCGATCTGGTTGCCGTCGCTTGAGGCGATGGTGATGGTGCCGTCATCCTCGATGTTGATCTTGGCGCCGGTCTTCTCGACGATCTCGCGGATCACCTTGCCGCCGGTGCCGATCACTTCGCGGATCTTGTCGGTCGGGATCTTCATGGTCTCGATGCGCGGGGCGAATTCGCCCACCTCGCCGCGCGAGGTCGCGAGCGCCTTGGCCATCTCGCCCAGGATATGGATGCGGCCGTCCTTGGCCTGGGCCAGGGCGATCTTCATGATCTGCTCGGTGATGCCGGCGATCTTGATGTCCATCTGCAGCGAGGTGACGCCCACTTCCGTGCCGGCCACCTTGAAGTCCATGTCGCCGAGATGGTCCTCGTCGCCGAGGATGTCGCTGAGCACGGCGAACTTCTCGCCTTCGAGGATCAGGCCCATGGCGATGCCCGCCACCGGACGCTCGATCGGCACGCCGGCATCCATCAGCGCCAGCGAGGTTCCGCACACGGTCGCCATGGAGGACGAGCCGTTGGATTCGGTGATCTCGGAGACGACGCGGATGGTGTAGGGGAACTTTTCCACCGGCGGGCGCAGCGGGTTGACGGCGCGCCAGGCAAGCTTGCCATGGCCGATCTCGCGACGGCCGGGCGAGCCCATGCGGCGCGCTTCACCGACCGAATAGGGCGGGAAGTTGTAGTGCAGCAGGAAGCTTTCCTTGCGCAGGCCTTCGAGCGTGTCGACGAACTGCTCGTCGTCGGCGGTGCCGAGGGTCGCGACCACGAGCGCCTGGGTCTCGCCACGGGTGAACAGCGCCGAGCCGTGGGTGCGCGGCAGCACGCCGACTTCGGCGACGATGGGGCGCACGGTCTTGAGGTCGCGCCCGTCGATGCGGTGGCCGGTGTCGAGGATGTTCCAGCGCACGATCTTGGCCTGGAGGTTGTGCACCACCTCGCCGAGCTGCTCGGCGATGATCTCGCCGCTCTCGATGCGGGCGGCGAAGGCCTCGAGCACCTTGGCGTTGGCGGCATCGACGGCGGCGTAGCGGGCCTGCTTGTCGGTCAGCTGATAGGCGGCGCGCAGATCGGCCTCGGCGATGGCGAGCACGTCCTTTTCGAGCGCCGAGAAGTCGGGGGCGACGAAATCGCGCGGCTCCTTGGCCGCCTGCTCGGCAAGCTGGATGATGGCCTCGATGACCTTGGCGCTTTCGGCATGGCCGAACATGACGGCGCCGAGCATGATCTCCTCGCTCAGCTCCTTGGCCTCGGATTCGACCATCAGAACCGCATCGGTGGTGCCGGCCATCACGAGGTCGAGCTTGGAATCGACGCGCCGGTCGACGGCCGGGTTCAGCACGTATTCGCCGTCGATATAGCCGACGCGCGCTGCGCCGATCGGGCCCATGAAGGGCACGCCCTAAATGGTCAGCGCCGCGGAGGCCGCGACCATGGCGAGCACGTCGGGCGTGTTCTCCATGTCGTGCTGCAAGACGGTGATGATGACCTGGGTCTCGTTCTTGTAGCCTTCGGGGAACAGGGGCCGGATCGGGCGGTCGATCAGGCGCGAGGTCAGCGTCTCATGCTCGCTGGGGCGCCCTTCGCGCTTGAAATAGCCGCCCGGGATCTTGCCGGCGGCGAAGTATTTTTCCTGGTAGTTGACGGTGAGCGGGAAGAAGTCCTGGCCGGGCTTGGCTGATTTTGCGCTCACGACGGTGGCGAGAACCACCGTTTCGCCGAGCGTCGCCAGCACGGCGCCGTCGGCCTGGCGGGCGATCTTGCCCGTTTCGAGCGTCAGGGGCTGGCCGCCCCAGTTGAGCTCGACCTTGTGGTGATCGAAATTGATCGTCATCGGTATCGTCTTTCCATTCTGCCGCCCGAGCGGGAACGCGGGAAGGGCCGGATGCCCCGCGAACTCGGCCGGTGTGCCCGCACCTGGCGCCGCACCCCATGTGCGCGCCGGCTCAAAATCAGGCACGGTTTGCGTGTGGCGGGTCAGAACATGGGCAAGACAACGAGCCTCTCCACGGCGGAAGAGGCCGATAATCCTGCCATGCTCCGGCACCGCCGGCCCGTGGTCCCGGCCAATGTAATGACCGGAAGGACGCGGGGCGTGCCCCGCGCCGAAAGTTCACCGCCTCTGCGCCTTCGAAGGGGAAAAGCCTGCGGCCTTTCCCAAAAAGCGCTGTTTAGCGGCGCAGACCCAGCTTTTCGATCAGGGTCCTGTAGCGCGCTTCATCGACCGTCTTGACATAGTCGAGAAGGCGGCGGCGCAGCGACACCAGCTTGAGCAGGCCGCGACGCGAGTGATTGTCCTTCACATGCGACTTGAAGTGCTCGGTAAGGTTGGCGATGCGCTCGGAGAGAATGGCGACCTGGACCTCCGGCGAGCCGGTGTCGTCCGTCTTGGTCGCATATTCCTTGATCAGAGCGGCCTTGCGCTCCGGCGTGATCGACATCGTGGGATCCTTTCGAAATCGAGGATTGGGACGCCCCGGCCGGGATGTCGTCCAGGCGAGGCCATAGGGCTCGGCTGGCAAAGCTGCCGCCAAGTCGGGCCTGCCATAATCCAAAGGCCCGCTTAAGGCCAGTCATTTCTCGGTGTAGGGGCGGACCGGGACCGAGAGCGTCTAACCCCGGAACACGCGGCGGGGATGGAACTGTCCCTTCTCGACCACGCCGGTGGCCACCGCTTCGCCGGAAAGGCTGGCCCAGGCCGCGTCCAGCGCTATCGGCGCGCCGGCGCCGGTCAGCAGCACCGGATTGCCGTTGCGCACCGCCTGCGCCTGCTCGGGCCTCAGCTTCACCTCGATGAGCGCACCGAGCCCGGCGGAGACCGGGAGCAGCACAGCATCGCGCTCAGCCGGGTCCAGCGCCTCGATCTCGGCGATGGTCACGGCGTTCTGGTCGGTGAAGTCGCCGACGGCGGCGCGGTGCAGCGAGGCGACGTGGCCGGCCGTGCCCAAGGCGCGCGCCATGTCGCGGGCCAGCGCGCGCACATAAGTGCCCTTGCCGCACACGATCTCGAATTCCGAGGTCTCGGTCCCGTGGGCGATCAGGGCGATGCTGTCGATCTCGACGATGCGCGGCGCCAGCGTCACGGTCTCGCCGGCGCGGGCGAGGTCGTAGGCGCGTTCGCCATCGACCATGATGGCCGAGAAGGCGGGCGGGACCTGCTCGATGGCGCCGCGAAAGCGCGGCAGGATAGCCTCCACGGCTTCGGCGTCCGGACGGATGTCGGAGCGGGCCGTTACCTCCCCCTCCGCATCGTCGGTATTGGTCTCGATGCCCCAGCGCAGCGAAAAGCGATAGACCTTGCGCCCGTCCTGGACGAAGGGCACGACCTTGGTGGCCTCGCCGAGCGCGATGGGCAATATGCCGGTCGCCAGCGGGTCGAGCGTGCCGGCATGGCCGGCCTTGGCGGCCGAGAACAGCCAGCGCAGCTTGCCCACGGCCTGGGTCGAGGTCATGTCATAGGGCTTGTCGAGCACGATCCAGCCCGACACGTCGCGCTTGATGCGCTTCTGCGTCACGGAATGTCCTTTAGTCTTCTATATCGCGCCGCACGCGGTCGGAGCGCAGCAGCGCATCGATGCGGCCGGCCTCGTCGAAGGTGTCGTCGACGAAGAAGCGCAAATCGGGCGCGAATTTCAGATCGAGCTCGGGCGCGACGCGGCCGCGGATGAATTTGCGGTGCCGGTTGAGTGCCTCGACCACCTGTGGCGCGTTCTCGCCGCCGAGCGGCATGACATAGACATTGGCCAGCTTGAGATCGGGCGTCATGCGCACTTCGGGAACGGTGATGACGACGTCGCGCAGGACATCGTCCTCGACCTCGCCGCGCGCGAAGACGGCCGCCAGCACGTGGCGGACCAGCTCGCCGACCCGCAGCATGCGCTGGGACGGCCCGGTCGGGCGATTATTTCTGTTCATCTCGCCCGATTATGCGTTCATCAATGTGTCGTCAATCGGTCGTCGCCAGCTCGACGCGCTCGCGAAAGGCGCCGGCGCGGCCTTCGACGATGGCGGTTTCGACTGGCCAGGTGGCGGGCTGGGGCGGCTGGAATCGCGGCCCGCGCCACTCCTGATAGACCACGGCAATGCCGGCCTCGGAGCGCTGGAAGGCCATGATGACCACTTCGCCCTGCCCTGCAAACCCTTCCAGACGATCGATAAATTCGCCGCAGACGAAACCGAGCGGGGCGAGCTCGGCATCGGAGCGGTCCTCGCCGAGCTGGAAGAAACCGGCGAGGTTGGGATTGCAGGTCTGGGCATAACCGAACATCACCGAGCGCCGGTAATCGGGCAGCGGGCGCTCGGGCTCGAGGGTGATGCGGGCTGCATAAAGCGTCGACCAGGCGGTAAACTCCTCACCTGACGGGATAATTTCAACCAGAGCCTGACGCTCGTCGGCGAAATAGCGCGCCTCGACCTGATCGCGCACATCGCCGCGCGCGATCTCCTCCTCGCTCAGCCAGGCGGGAAACGGCATCTGCAGACTATGGCCGAGCGCCTCGAAGGCCCAGCCGTCATTGAGCTCGCGCAGCGGCACTTCGGCCGGCTGCGCGAGCGCCTGCCCGGCCGAAAGCGCCAGCGCCATCACCACCGCGATCCGGGCGCCTCGCGCCATGTGCTTTTCTCCGAACGCATCACTCGATGCGCTCAATAGGACCGACAAGGCCTTGCTCGGCAAGGGTCTGCGAGGGTCCGCGCGTGCAATCTTGGCGTCGCTGGCGCAGGCATACAACACCCGCATCAGCCCTCTGCCGCGGCGCGCAACGGCGGGGCGGACCGCTCGGGCAGCACGCGGTGCGGGGGCTGGTGGCCGTCGAGAAAGGTGCGGATGTTGACGATCACCGCCTCGCCCATCTCGATGCGCGCCTCAAGCGTCGCCGAAGCCATGTGCCCGGTGAGCAGCACGCGATTGTCGCGGGCGAGCCGGAGCAGGCGCGCGTCGATGCCGTCGCGGTACTCGAAGACGTCGAGCGCGGCGCCGGCGATGCGCCCCGCCTCGATGCCCGCGACCAGCGCCGGCTCGGCGATGAGCTCGGGACGCGAGACGTTGACGACATAGGCACCGGCGCGCAGGGCGGCGAGGCGCCCGGCACTGAGCAGATGGTGGGTCTCGCGCGTCAGCGGGGTGTGCAGCGAGACGATGTCCACGGCGCCGAGCATGTCGTCGATCGAGGGCCAGAAGGTCGCTTCGAGCGGCGCCTCGATCTGCGGCGGGCGGCGCTGGCGCGAATGGTAGTGGATGGCGAGCCCGAAAGCGCGGGCGCGCTGGGCGACGGCGGTGCCGATGCGGCCCATGCCGACAATGCCGAGATTCTTGCCGCGCATGCGGTGGCCGAGCATGGCGGTGGGCGACCAGCCGGGCCAGCCGCGCTCCTCGCGAATCATGCGGGCGCCCTCGACCAGCCGGCGCGGCAAAGCGAGGATCAGCGCCATGGCCATGTCGGCCGTATCCTCGGTCAAGACGCTCGGGGTGTTGGTAACCGTCAGCCCGGCGGCCCAGGCGGCTTCCAGGTCGATATTGTCGAAGCCGTTGCCGAACTGGGCGATGAGACGCAGCGAGGACGGCAGGCGCGCGATCAGCGCCGCATCGATCCTGTCGGTGATGGTCGAGACCAAGACCTCCGTGCCGGCGAGCCGCGCCACCAGCTCGTCCGGGGCCAACGGAGTGTCGTCGGCATTGACGACGGTGTCGAACAACGCGGCCATCCGCGTCTCGATGCTTTCTGGCAGCCGGCGCGTGACAAAGATCCGGGTGCGCGGATTCGACATCACGCTTTCGCCCGCACGCTTTCGTAGGTTGACCGGCAGTCGGCCGCCATGCTGCCCCTTCAGACGCCTTTAACGATCGGTCCCTAGTGATAGGTGAAATGCATGGGTTGTGCAAAGCGATGTTGACCGATTTGCTCCGTCGCGGACCGCGCTGGATCGCGGCTTTACTGGCCGCGGCGATGCTGTTGCCGTCCCTGCCCGCATCGGCGCAGCAGGCCGGCGCCAATCCCTCCGGCCTGCCGCTGCCGCGCTTCGCCACCACGCGTTCCGAGCCGATCAATGTGCGCGTCGGCCCCGGCACGCGCTACGAGGTGGCGTGGATCTATCTGCGGCCCGGCCTTCCCGTCGAGATCATCCAGGAGTTCGATACCTGGCGGAAGATCCGCGACGTCGACGGCGCCGAGGGCTGGGTGCACCAGAACCTGCTATCCGGCGCGCGTGCCGGCTATGTCGCGCCGTGGGACGAGGATGCGCGCATCCCGCTGCGCTCGGGCCGCTCGGCCGAGGCGGCGCCGCGCGCGCTGCTGTCGTCGCGCTTTCGCATCGGCATCGAGGAATGCGACGGGCAATGGTGCGCGGTCAGCGCCGTTCACCAGCGCGAGGGCGAGCGGCCAGCGACCTATAGCGGCTATATCAGCCAGGGCGACATCTGGGGCGTTTACCAGAGCGAGACCTTCGACTGAGGTTCCTGCGCAGAACCCCTCAGCATTTCCTACGGGATTCCGCGCATCGGCTAAGTGACGCCCCTCGCAGGTCCTACGGATTTCGTTCTGGACCGGCGCTGAGCCGCGCGTAAGTCCAATCGGGTCACACTGCCAGCCGAAACAATGGCGGCAGGTGGCAGATGCGACGTGCAGACCCCGGGTTACGACGCTGCGAGCATGGGGCGGCGCTGATCGAGTTCGCGATCCTCGCGCCGGTCTTCCTGCTGATGGTGATGGGCATGATCGCCTATGCCCTCTATTTCGGCGCCGCCCATTCGGTGCAGCAACTGGCGGCCGATGCGGTGCGGGTCACGATATCCGGGCTGTCCGCCGAGGAACGCCAGCACCTCGCCTCGGCCTATATCGCGCGTAATGCCGGCGCCTATCTGCTGCTCGATCCCGACCGGCTGACGGTCGAGATCGCCGACCGGGTGCAGGATCCCGACCAGGTGCTGGTCTCGCTCAGCTACGACGCCTCGACGCTGCCGATCTGGAACCTCTACCCGCCGCTGCCGCTGCCGAGCAGCACCATCGTGCAGCGCGCCACCATCCGGATCGGCGGGCGGTGAGCCATGCGCTTTCTTCGCGATATCAGCGGCAATGTCTCGAGCATGATCTGCGCCGGCTTCGCGCTGGCGAGCATCCTCTCCGCCTTCTCGATCGATGCGGCATCACTCTATCACGAGCGGCGGATATTGCAGGCGACGGTCGATCTGGCGGCGACCAGCGCAGCGCGCGATCCTGCCAATGCGCGCGGGATCGCCCGGCAGGTCCTGGCGGATGCCGGGTTATGGCCCGCCGCGCCGGACGAGGCGGTTGCGGCCGAGACTGCGCTGGTGGTCGAGACGGGAATGTATCACGCCGATCCGACGCTGGAACCGGCGGCCCGATTCGCGCCGGGCGGCACGGGCATCAATGCGGTGCGAGTCGGATTCTCGCGGCCGGGGCAGTTGTTCTTCGCCAATAGCTGGTCGCCGCTGCCGCAACTTGCAGCGACGGGCCTGGCGAGCGCCACGCCGAACGCGGTGTTCTCGGTGGGCTCGCGCCTGGCGCGGCTCGAGGGCGGGCTGGGCAATGCGGTGCTGTCGGCATTGCTGGGCGGCAATATTTCCTTGTCGGTGATGGACTACGAGGCGTTGCTTTCGGCGCGGGTGGGGCTATTCGAAGCGCTGGATGCGCTGGCGCTCGAACTGGGGCTGAGCGCCGGCACCTATGACGAGGTGCTGGCGGCGAGCGCCAGTCACGGGCAGATCGCACGCGCCCTCGGACGGGCTGCCGGCGGGCGGGCGCAGGGCATTCTCGACGGGCCCGGCCTGGGCACGGTCCCGCTGAAGCTGGGGCGGCTGGTCGATCTGGGCGAGATGGGCCGGCTGGCGATCGGTTCGGGGCAAGCCGCGCTCGACACCGATATCGCCCTGATCGACCTGCTGACGGCAAGTGCGGCGCTGGCAAACGGCAGCCGTCAGGTGGAACTCGACCTCAAGGCCGGCGTGCCGGGGCTGGTTGGGGCCAAGGTGACGCTGACCGTAGGCGAGCCGCCGGCGCATGGCGCATGGCTTGCCATAGGCGGGATCGGCACCACGGCGCGCACAGCGCAATTGCGGCTGACGATCACGGTGGACCTGCTCGGTTCGGGCCTGCTCGATGCCGGGGTAAGGCTGCCGATCCATGTCGAGCTGGCACCGGCCGAGGCGCAGCTTACCGCCCTCACCTGTCCCGCGCCTTCGATGCCGAACGGGGCGGCGACACTGGCGGCGCGGCCGGGCCTGGCGCGGCTGGCCGTGGGCGATGTGACCGGGCAGGATCTGTCGGGGGTACGGCGGGCACGCATCCTCAACGCGCTGCTGGTCAAGGCCTATGCGCGGGCCCTTGTCGAGATCGCCGCCCCGCAGCCGATTGCGGTGCCGTTCGGCTCGGCGGAGATCGGGGCCGGCACGGTGAAGCGGGTTTCGAGCGGCGCGCCGCTGACCACGCCCATGGTGGCGCTGCTCGACGCCATGCAGATCGATGTGGACCTGCTCGGAATCGGCATCGGCACACCCTCTTCGGTGCGCAGCTTGCTGGTGGGGCTGATCTCGCCGGTCGGTCCGATGCTGGACACGACGGTGGCAACCCTGCTCGAAGCGCTGGGGCTACGGCTTGGCGAGGCGGATATGCGTGTGCACGAGGTGTTCTGCACCCGGCCGGTGCTGGTGGGTTAAACCTGGATATGTCGGCACGCCGCGCTCAGGAATCGCTCAGGTCGGCGGTGTGCCGTTCTGATGCAGCACGTGGCCGGCGAGGTAGAGCGAACCGCAGAAGACGATTCGCGCAGGACCGGCTCTGGCGGCCTCGGCCAACGCCGTAAGGATCGAATCCTCCTCGCTGGCGGCGATGCCCAGTTGGGCCGCGTCGGCGACGATTGCGGAAGCCGGATGGGCGTTGGGCTCGCCGGGAATGGCGAGCGCATGCACGTGCTCGACCATGCCGGCGAAGGGCGCCAGCACATCGGCGGGCCGGCGCGTGTTCATCAAGCCCATGATCAGACGCAGGGGCATGGGGCGGCGGGCCTGCATGTCGGACAGCGCCTGCGCCAAGGCCGCGGCGCCATGCGGGTTGTGCGAGCCGTCGAGCCAGAGCTCGGAACCCTCCGGCAACAGGTCGGCGAGGCGGCCCTTGAGGTTTTGCAGGCGCCCGGGCCATTGCACCTTGCGCAGGCCCTCGGCGATGTGCGCTTGGGTGACCGGCAGCTCGAAATGGCGCGCCGCCGCAATGGCGAGGGCGGCGTTGTCGAACTGGAAGGCGCCGGCGAGCCCGGGGGGCGGCAGGTCGAGAAGGCCCTGCTCGTCCTGATAGACGAGGCGGCCATCCTCGTTGCGCGCGTCGAAATCCTCGCCGGCGACCAGGGGCGCGATGCCGAGGCGCGCGGCGGCCCGCACCAGCACCGCGCGGCCTTCGTCGCGCTGGCGGCCGAATACCGCCTTGCTGCCGCGCTTGAGGATGCCGGCCTTTTCGCCGACGATCTCGGTGAGCGTATGGCCGAGGAAATGCTGGTGGTCGTAATCCACCGGGGCGATGATGACGCCGAGCGGATGCTCGACGACGTTGGAGGCGTCATAACGCCCGCCAAGGCCGGTTTCGAGCAACAGATAGTCGGCCTCGACCTCGGAGAAGAGCTTGAAGGCGGCGGCGGTGGTGATCTCGAAAAAGGTGATCGGCTCGCCGGCATTGGCCTGTTCGCACAACTCCAGCGTCCGGTTGAGCTTCTGCGTCGAGACCAGCCTGCCGGCGAGCCGGATGCGCTCGTTGAAGCGCACCAGATGCGGCGAGGTCATGACATGCACCGACTTGCCCGCGGCTTCGAGGAAGGCGCGCAGATGCGCGAGGGTCGAGCCCTTGCCGTTGGTGCCGGCGATATGGATCACCGGCGGCAGATGAAGATGCGGGTTGCCGAGACGCTCGAGCAGGCGCAGTTCGCGGTCCAGCTTGAGGTCGATGAGCTTGGGGTGCAGCGCCAGCAGGCGCTTCAGGATGGCGTCGGTGCGGGACACGGGAACGAGGTTCTCGAATAAAAGCACGCCTCATCTAGCACCGGTCGCGTCAGCTTTCGAGCCGTTCCGGCGCTCTCCCTGAATGCCTTGCCGGCCCGTTATTCCGCGTGCGCGGCCTGGGGCGGGTTCTCGGCTTCGGCGTCGACCGGCTCGGGCTGGTGCAGGACGACATCGGTGGCGGGCGCGGCGGCGGTTTCGAGGCCTTCCACCGCGGGGGCCTTGGTGAGCAGGCCGACCAGAGAGCCGATGGTCGAGCGGTGATTGTGCCGGTGCACCACCATGTCGACCATACCGTGATCGTAGAGATATTCCGAGCGCTGGAAACCCTTGGGGAGCTTTTCGCGGATGGTCTGCTCGATGACGCGCGGGCCGGCGAAACAGATCAGCGCGCCGGGCTCGGCGATGTGGACGTCGCCCAGCATGGCGTAGGAGGCGGTGACGCCGCCGGTGGTGGGGTTGGTGAGGACGACGATGAAGGGGAGACCCGCCTCGCGCAGGCGCAGAACGGCCACAGTGGTGCGCGGCATCTGCATGAGCGAGAGGATACCTTCCTGCATGCGCGCGCCGCCCGAGGCGACGAAGAGCACGAAGGCGGTCTTGCGGCTGGCGGCGGTCTCCAGCCCGGTGATGATGCCCTGCCCGGTCGCCATGCCGAGCGAGCCGCCGATGAAATCGAAATCCTGCACGGCAGCCGTGACCTTGCGGCCATAGAGCTTGCCGGTGGCGACGATGACGGTGTCGTCCTGGCCGGTCTTGGTGCGCGCTTCCTTGAGGCGGTCGACATAGCGCTTCTGGTCGCGGAATTTTAGCGGATCGACCGGCACAGAGGGGATGGGAATGGTGTCATAGCGGCGGTCGTCGAAGAAATTGGCCAACCGCTCGGCCGGCTTGATCTTCATGTGGTAACCCGAATTGGGCACCACCCACTGATTGGCCTCGAGATCGCGATAAAACACCATCTCGCCCGATTCCGGGTCCTTGACCCAAAGGTTCTCGGGCGTCTCGCGCTTGTTGCCCAGGAACGAGCGGATCTTGGGGCGGACGAAATTGTCGATCCAGTTCATCTGTCGTCTTCCTTGCCGGGCAAAGCGATGCCCCGGCAGCTAGAGCATTTCTTGTTCTGATTGAATCAGAACAAGAGCTCCATGTCTTTGTTTTGTCGCGTTTCCGAACCGGATAAGTGGTGCCCACTCATCCTGGAAACGCTCTAGTGCGCGATTATGGCAATCTTAGCAGCGTCGGAACGGCCGCGCAAAAGGCTCAATCCCGGGCGCGGCGGATACCTCGGGCGAGGTCGGCCACCACGGCGGACAGGGCGGGAACGGTGTCGGGGCCGGCGCGGCCGTCCACCAGCGTGTCGGCGATGCGCGAGACCAGGACCGAACCGACCACGACGCCATCGGCATCGCGACCGATGGCGGCGACGTCATCGGCGGTCTTGATGCCGAAGCCGACGGCGACCGGCAGGTCGGTATGCGCCTTGATGCGCTTGAC
The DNA here is from genome assembly GCA_023387585.1 of Pseudomonadota bacterium. Taxonomy (GTDB): domain Bacteria; phylum Pseudomonadota; class Alphaproteobacteria; order Rhizobiales; family Devosiaceae; genus Devosia. The sequence goes on along the minus strand of JAEWHZ010000155.1, from coordinate 2,785 downwards.
CGCCTCGCCCACGGCGGCGCGCGACTTGATCTCGGCGCCGGTGATGCCGGTCATCGAGACGTAGTAGACGAAGCCCGAAGTGTTGGCGAGCACAGCCGGCAGGCGGCGGTCATCAGTGGTGGGGGTCGTGAGGCGGACGAAGTTGATGCCGGCCTCGAGCGCGGGCAGGCACAGCTCCGCGTCCTCCTCGGGCGGCAGGTCGACGACGATGAGCCCGTCGACGCCGGCGGCACGCGCGTCGGCAAGGAAACGCTCGACGCCGTAGCTGTAGATCGGGTTGTAATAGCCCATCAGCACGATCGGGGTGGCGTCGTCGCCGGTGCGGAAGGCGCGCACCTGATCGAGCACGCCGGTCAGGGTCTGTCCCGCTGCCAGAGCGCGGGCGCCGGCAAGCTGGACGGCGACGCCATCGGCCATGGGATCGGAGAACGGCATGCCGAGCTCGACGACATCGGCGCCGGCCGCGGGCAGGCTGCGCAGGATTTCGAGCGCGGTGGCGGGATCGGGGTCGCCGCTCATGACGAAGGTCACCAGCGCGGGGCGGTTTTCCGCCCGGCAGGCGGCGAAGCGATCAGCGAGGCGCCGGGTCATTGGATCAGCCCCAGCCGGCGGCCGACGCTTTCGACATCCTTGTCGCCGCGCCCGGACAGGCACAGCACCACGGACTGGTCGGGCGACAGGGTGGGCGCGAGCTTCATCACCTGGGCGAGGCCATGAGCACTTTCGAGCGCCGGGATGATGCCTTCGGCACGGGTGCAGAGTTGGAAGGCGTCGAGCGCTTCCTGATCGGTGATCGGCGCATAGGTGACGCGTTTCATATCGTGCAGGAAGGCGTGCTCGGGACCGATGCCGGGATAGTCGAGGCCAGCGGAGATGGAGTGGCCTTCGAGGATCTGGCCGTCGCCGTCCTGCAAGAGATAGGTGCGGTTGCCGTGCAGCACGCCGGGGCGGCCGCCGGTGATCGAAGCGGCGTGGCCGTTTTCGACCTCGAGGCCGTGGCCGCCGGCCTCGGCGCCGTAGATGGCGACGTCCGGATCGTCGAGAAAGGCGTGGAAGGTGCCGATGGCGTTGGACCCGCCGCCGACACAGGCGACGACGGCATCGGGCAGCCTGCCCTCGGCCTCGAGAAACTGCGCCTTCAATTCGGTGCCGATCACCGACTGGAAATCGCGCACCATCTCGGGATAGGGGTGCGGGCCGGCGGCGGTGCCGATCAGATAATAGGTGGTGTCGACATTGGTCACCCAGTCGCGCAGCGCCTCGTTCATGGCGTCCTTGAGCGTGCCGGCGCCGGCGGTGACCGGACGGACCTCGGCGCCGAGCATCTTCATGCGCAACACATTCGGCATCTGCCGCTCGACATCGGTAGCGCCCATGAAGATGGTGCAGGGCAGATCGAACCGGGCACAGACCGTGGCGGTCGCGACGCCATGCTGGCCGGCGCCGGTCTCGGCGATGATGCGGGTCTTGCCCATGCGTTTGGCCAGCAGGATCTGGCCGAGGCAGTTGTTGATCTTGTGCGAGCCGGTGTGGTTGAGCTCCTCGCGCTTGAACCATACCTTTGCGCCGCCCAGATGCCGCGTCAGCCGCTCGGCGAAATAGAGCGGGCTGGGCCGTCCGGTATAATGGGTCCCGAGATCCGCGAGTTCGGCCTGATAGGCGGGATCGGCCTTGGCGGCGCGGTATTCGCGCTCGAGGTCGAGAATCAGCGGCATCAGGGTTTCGGCAACGAAGCGGCCGCCATGAAGGCCGAACCGGCCATTCTCGTCCGGGCCGTTGCGCAGGGAATTGGTGCGGTCCATCTCATCCTCTCCGGTGCCGGAGGTTCGGGGCACCAGACCTGATATGTGTGTCAGCCAGCGCGCCGCACGTTGCGGACGAAGGCCTCGATCAGCGCTGCGTTCTTGACGCCGGGGGCGGTTTCGAGGCCCGACGAGGCGTCCACCCCCCGGGGGCGCACGCTTCGGACCGCTTCAGCCACGTTGTCCGGCGACAGCCCCCCGGAAAGCATGAAGCCGATCGCCGGGTCAAGCGCCTTGAGCAGGGACCAGTCGAAGCTGGTGCCGTGCCCGCCGGGGCGTTCGGCATGGCGGGGGGGCTTGGCGTCGAGCAGAATGGCATCGGCGATTTCGGCGAACTCGGCCACCCGCGCCACGTCCTCGGCCGTACCGATGGGCAGGGCCTTGATGACGGCAAGGCCGGCCTCGGCGCGGATGGCTTCGACCCGGTGCGGGGTTTCCGGCCCATGCAGCTGGATCCAGTCCGGCCCGAGCGCCGCGACTTCGGCGACGCAGGAATTGTCGGGATTGACCAGCACCACGCAGGTTTCGATGCGGCCGCGCGCCAGCGAGATGAGATCGCCGATCTCTTCGATGCTGGCATGGCGCGGCGAGCGCTGGAAATGCATGAAGCCGACCATGTCGGCGCCGGCGGCAATCGTGGCCTCGAGCATGTCCGCGGTGCGGATGCCGCAGATTTTCACGTTCAAGCGGTCGGCGGAGGGAGAGTTGGTCGAAAGATCGGCCATTTGCGGTCTTGGGTTCGATTCGCCTGGTTAGCGGATGTCCAGCATGTCGTCGACCTCACTGGCGCGCAGGGCGTTTGCCTGGCGGCGCCTGATGCGGTCGAGCTCGGCTGAGAGTTGCTGCGCCTCACGGCGCCAGTGGCGCTCGCGGCGCCGATGAACGCTCTGGCTGATCCATGTGGCGGTGCCGCCGAGCAGCACGCCGATCAGCAGCACGGCATAGAGCACGAGGAACAGCGGCACGCCGCCGCCCGCCGGCTC
>JAEWHZ010000154.1 GCA_023387585.1 Pseudomonadota bacterium | reverse complement strand
CCGTCCTCGCTGCCGAAGCAGTTGACGACGGTTGGACCGGCTATGGCGCCGAGAACGATTGCGAGGGTGGCTGCGGCCGCGCCGATAGTGAACGCGAGCGGACGGGTCGTTTCGGCCAGTTCACCCTCCCTGGGGTACTGCGCCGCGTCTTGCGGCATTGAAATCAAGCAGCTGTCGTCGCCCGCGCCGCTTCAGTCTTCAACAGCTTATAGGTCAGCGATTCATACAGTGCCTCAAACGAGGCATCAATGATGTTGGGCGAAACGCCGATGGTGAACCAGCGCTCGCCCGTCCCGTCCCGGCTTTCCACCAGCACACGGGTGACCGCGCCCGTGCCGCCGTCGAGGATGCGCACCTTGAAATCGACCAGTTCGAGATCGCCGATGCGGTCGGAATACTTGCCCAGATCCTTGCGCATCGCCAGATCCAGCGCATTCACCGGGCCGTTGCCTTCGGCCACCGACATGTAAAGCTCGCCGTCGATGCGGATTTTCACGATCGCCTCGGTGACCGTGATCTCCTCCCCCTTGGCGTTGTGGCGCCGCTCGACGCTGGCGCGATAGCTTTCCACGTCGAACAGATCGGGCAGCGTGCCGAGCACCTCATGCGCCAGTATGGCGAAGGAGGCATCGGCGCCGTCATAGGAATAGCCGCGCGATTCGCGGTCCTTGACGGTCGCGAGCAGCTTTTCGAGGCGCGGATCGTCCTTGTCGAGCGCGATGCCGTGGCGCGCCAGCGCGGTGAGCAGATTGGACCGTCCCGCCTGCTGGCTGACCATCACATTGCGCTCATTCCCGATGCTTTCGGGCGGCACATGCTCATAGGTGGAAGGGTCCTTGGCCAGCGCCGAGGCATGGATGCCGGCCTTGGTGGCGAAGGCCGAAGCGCCGACATAGGGCGCCTGGCGGGCGGGAGCCACGTTGATGCGGTCGGAGAAGGCGCGCGAGATCGCCGTCAACCTTTCGAGCTGTCCTTCGGCGACGCCGGTCTCGAAACGCTCGTTGAAATAAGGCTTTAGCGCCAGCGTCGGGATCAGGGTGACGAGATTGGCATTGCCGCAGCGCTCGCCGATGCCGTTGAGCGTGCCCTGGATCTGGCGCACCCCGGCATCGACGGCGGCCAGCGTGTTGGCCACCGCCTGGCCGGTATCGTCATGGGCATGGATGCCCAGATGGTCGCCCGGCGCCACCGTCAGCGCTTCGCGCACCGCGGCGCTCACCTCGGCGGGCATGGTGCCGCCATTGGTGTCGCACAGCACCACCCAGCGCGCCCCGGCCTCGAGCGCGGTCGAGATGCAGGCCAGCGCATAGTCACGATTGGCCCGAAGACCGTCGAAGAAGTGCTCGAGATCGACCAGCACCTCCTTGCCGCGCGCCTTGGCGGCGGCAACGGTCTGGGCGAGGCCGGCCAGATGTTCCTCGGTGGTCGAATTGAGCGCCAGCGCCACCTGATGGTCCGAGGCTTTCGCAACGAAACAGGCGGCGCTGGCAGCCGAGTTGACGACGCCCTGCACGCCCGGGTCGTTCGCCGCCGAGCGGCCGGCGCGCCGCGTCATGCCGAAGGCGGTGAAGATCGCCTTTTTCGTGCGCGGCTCGGCGAAGAACGCCGTGTCGACGATATTGGCGCCGGGAAACCCGCCCTCGATATAATCGACGCCGAGCTCTTCGATCAGGCGCAGAATGGCGATCTTGTCCTCGAGCGAAAATTCGATTCCGGCCGTCTGCGCGCCGTCGCGCAGGGTGGTGTCGAAGATGTAGAGGCGCTCTTTGGACATGGCTCTTTCTCAGTTCGGCCAATCGGCCGTGTCGTGGTCGGGATGCTGATGGTTGGTTGCGCGGATGGACTTGGCGTCCTCGGTCATGACGCTCTCGGTGGTGCCGGCGGCTTCGACGGCATCGAAATGATCGAAGGACGGATGTCGGCTCTCGTTGCCGTACTGGAAGAGCAGCGGGATGGAATGCGGCTCATCGAAAGCGCCGATCGAAACCGTGAGCTGATCGCCGTCGACATAGCGATAGTAAAGCGACGTGCCGCAGGTCCCGCAGAAGCCGCGCGCCGCCAGGTCCGAGCTCATGAACTCGCTCGGCTCGCCGCGTGTCCATATCATGTGCTCGTGAAGCACGCCGACCATTGCGGCGAACAGATTGCCTACCGCCTTCTGGCACATGCGGCAGTGGCAGACATGCGGATTGTCGCACAATTCGGCGGCGCGGAAGCGCACGGCGCCGCATTGGCAGCCGCCGGTGCGCACATGATAGCGATAGGCTTCGTCGGTCTCGCTCATGGCGTATCCTCCCTTGACGGCCAGTCGGCGGTGTCGTGGTCCGGATGCTGGTTGGAATGGATGCCGGACAGGAAATTGCGCCACTCGTCGCTGACTTCCTCGCGCACCGGCAGCCCGGTCAGCGTCTCGAAGAAGGGCAGCTTGTCGGTCGGGTTGACCTGCAGCTCGGGCGCCGCGACCGTCGGGTCGTCGAAGGCGCCGATGGCCAGTTCGAGCCCGAAGCGCGTCTCATAGGCGAGCGGGGTGCCGCAATCGCCGCAGAAGGCGCGGCGCGCGGCATTGGAACTCTGGAACCATTTGGGCTGGCCGCGGGTCCAGGCCGCGTCATGTGCGGTCACCAGCGGGCCGAAAAAGCCGCCGAACGCCTTTTGGCACATGCGGCAATGGCAGATCGAGCCACGCCCGAGCAGGCGGGCACGGAAACGCACCGCGCCGCATTGGCAGCCGCCGGAATGCGCGGATCGTTCACCGGGGGGCATGGCACACCGCCTCGATATTGTTGCCGTCCGGATCGAAGACGAAGGCCCCGTAATAGTCGGCGTGATAGTGCGGGCGCAGCCCCGGAGCCCCGTTGTCGCGCCCGCCGGCGGCAAGCGCGGCGGCATAAAAGGCATCGACCTCGGCACGGCTCGCGGCCGTGAAGGCATAGTGCCGTCCGGGACCGGGCTCCCCGCCCTCGTGCAGCCAGAAATCCGGCTTGCCGCGCCCGTAGCCGCCCACCCTGACGCCGCCCGTGAACTGCTCGGGCACCATCTGCAGAAGGCTCACGCCCAGCGGCGCGAAGGCGGCGCCATAAAACGCCTTCGCCCGGTTCCAATCCCTCACCACGATACCGGCGTGATCGATCATGTCTTCACTCGGCTAATGCGCCGCCTCCCATCTGGTCCGGCGCTCGCCGGTTTCGGGATCCTTGTAGTCCATCAGCTTGACACCTTCCGACAGCAGCTCGGCGCGGATGGCGTCGGCCGTGGCGAAGTCCTTGGCGTCGATCGCCGCAAGCCTCTCATCAATCAACCGATCAATTCGTGATTTTGCTACCAGTTCAGCGTCTGGACCCGCTTGTTCGTACTTCCCCTTCTCGGCCTTGAGGATAAGGTGCCGTTTGGGCGAGAAGCCGAGCAGTTCGAGCGAGGCGGCGAGGCATCTGGCGGCATCGCTTTCGGGCTCGCGATTGGCGCGGCGCATCATGGCGTCGAGCACCACGCTGGCGCGGTGGAAATTGAGATCGTCCGCCAGTTCCGCCACCAGCGCCGGCTCCGGCGGTTGGCCATCGCTCGCGGGCGCCGCCGCGCGCTGCCAGTCGCGCAGCTTGGCTTCCGCCTCCTCCAGCCGCTTCACCGAAAAATCGATCGGCTCGCGGTAATGCGTCATCAGCATGGCGAGGCGCAGCACCTCGCCCGGCCATTTGCGGCCGCCGAAGCGCTCGGTTTCGAGCAGCTCGTTTATGGTGAAGAAGTTGCCGAGCGATTTCGACATCTTCTGTCCCTCGACCTGGAGGAAGCCGTTATGCATCCAGATCTGAGCCATGCGTTCGGTGCCGTGGGCGCAGCGCGACTGGGCGATCTCGTTCTCGTGGTGCGGGAAGATCAGGTCGAGCCCGCCGCCATGGATGTCGAATTCGGTGCCGAGATAGCGCTCCGACATGGCCGAGCACTCGATGTGCCAGCCCGGCCGGCCGCGCCCCCAGGGGCTGTCCCAGCCCGGTTCCTCGGGCGAGGACAGCTTCCACAGGACGAAATCGGCCGGATGATGCTTGTGCGCCTCGACCGCGATGCGCGCGCCGGCGAGGTTGTCCTCGAGGTTGCGGCCCGAAAGCTGGCCGTAGTCCGGCATGGACGGCACCGAGAACAGCACCTCCCCGCCCGAAACATAGGCGTGGCCCTTCTCGACCAGCCGCTCGATCATGGTGATCATTTCGGCGATATTGTCGGTGGCCCGCGGCTCGATACTGGGTTCGAGGCAACCGAGCGCCGTCGTGTCGCGCGCATATTGGTCGGCCGTCGTCTCGGTCAACCGGCGGATGGCCTCGTTGAGCGCGACACCAGGAAAATCGCGCGTGGCGCGGGCGTTAATCTTGTCGTCGACATCGGTGATGTTGCGCACATAGGTGACGTTTTCGGCGCCGTAGACATGGCGCAGCAGCCGGAACAGCAGGTCGAAGACGATGGCCGGGCGCGCATTGCCGATATGGGCGAAAT
>JAEWHZ010000124.1 GCA_023387585.1 Pseudomonadota bacterium | reverse complement strand
GCTGGCGGTTGACGAGGATGTCCTGATGATCCTTGTGCCAGGTGAAGATCGGCTCGGCGGTGGTGTATTGCCGCCGGTCGTCATGGCACGAGCCGATATGGTGCCACCAGGGCTGGATGCCGCCGGCAAAGCCGGCCGAGGACCACAGCCGCACCTCGGGTTTGGGCATGGCGGAAAGCCGGAAGGTCGGCGCGCCGAGCTGGTATTGCGGCATGCTTTCCGGGATCAGCTTGTTCCAGCCCGCGAGCCCGTGCAGGCGCTTGCCGGCCTCGGTGTTCTGGTCGAACCCGTCCACCCGGCTGCGCCGCTGATGGTCGAGCATGACGATCGCCGCCTTGGGCAGGATCGATTTGAGGTCGATGAACCGGTGGGAGTTGTGCAGCACGTCGCCGCTGATCATGCCGGACCAGCGGCAGTGCTCGCCGCCCGCCTCGCGCGTCAGCGCGTCGTTGAACTCGAACAGCTCGGTGCGGCGCTCGAAGTTCCAGCGGATCCAGCGCCGATAGGCCTCGTCGCCCCAGTCATGGGCGCGCGGCAGGTCCATGCCGGAATGGGCGTCGAACTGCTCGCGGCAATGGCGGCAATAGCAGATATCCTTGCGCGGCAGGCCGGCCCAGCTGTTGTCCGAGAAGCCGTCCGGCCTGCTGCGCTCGATGATCTCGCGCATCACGTCGGGCAAATATTCGGTGTAGTAGGGCGAATTGATGCAGGTGACGAACTTGTCCGCCTGCCGATAGGGCTGCCCCTCACCGTCGAGGCAGATCCAGTCCGGATGCGCGCGATAGAAGGCGTCCGAGACGCGGTTCGAATCCATGCGCGCGACGACCACCAGCCCCGCGGCGCGCGCATCGGCGACCACCTCGCCATAGAGATCGCGCTTTTCCACGTCGAAGGCGCGGTGCTGCATCTCGAATTTCGAGGGATAGTAGGCAACGATGCCGCCGGCATTGATGATCGCGCCCTGGACATGGGTCTTGCGCCAGTGCTCGCGCCAGAACGCCCCGTCGTAGCGCTTGGGATCGATCTCGACGAGATTGGTCTGCGCCCAGCGCAGCGTCGTTTCGTACCAGGGCTTGTCGGCCATCGGCTGTCCTCCTCTTGCTGGCGCATGGATAGCGTCAAACGCGGGGGATCAGCCCGCCGGCGTGGCAGTTTTCCGCCATGCGGAAAGCCGCGTGCCGGCACGTGGACGCTCCGGCGCAGCCGCCCTAACAGGGGCGCAGATTTCGCCATGCCATCGCCCGCAACAATCCGGATCGGAGACGCCCATGCTGACCATTCACCGCATCGATCAGGCCGACGCCCGGCTGCTGCTGGCCGGGGCGCGCCGGCGAGCGGAGGAGATCGGCGTGCCGATGTGCATCGCCGTCACCGACGAATCCGGCCAGCTCGTCGCCTTCGAGCGCATGGATGGCGGCAAGACCACCAGCGTCACCATCGCCATCGACAAGGCGTTCACCGCCGCCGGCGCCAAGCGCGCGACGCATGAATACGGCGCCGCCAGCCAGCCGGGCGCGCCGGCCTATGGCATCAACTCGGCCATTGCCGGCCGGCTCATGGTGGTCGGCGGCGGGCTGCCGGTGATCGTCGACGGCGAGGTGGTGGGCGGCATCGGCCTCTCGTCGGGCACCCCCGATCAGGATCGCGACTGCGCCCAGGCCGGCATCGACCATTTCCTCACCGGCCGGGACGGCTAGGCCGCTCCGCGCCCCGACGCCGGGAAGGGTGCGATGGTGCCCGTCATCTCCGCCTCCGTCCCCGCCCACCCCTCGGCCGAAGCGGGCGGAACGCCGCCGACGAGCCGGGTCAGCTCGCGGGCGGTGTCGGCGACGAGGCGGCCCAGCTGCGGCAGGCGATCCTTGCTCATGCGCGCGGCGAGGCCCGAGATCGAGATGGCATAGAGCGGTTCGGACAGGTGGTCGTAGACGACGGCCGCGACGCAGCGCAGGCCGATGGCGAATTCCTCGTCGTCGATGGCATAGCCGCGCAGCCGCGCCTCGGCGAGGTCCGCCAGCAGGCTCGCCGGGCGGGTACGGGTGTTGACGGTGATGGCGCGCAGGCCGTAGCGCTCGATCGCCGCCTTGACGTCCTTGGTCGAATAGGTCGACAGGATGGCCTTGCCCATGCCGGAGGTGAACATCGGCGCCCGCCCGCCGACCCGGGTGATCGCCCTGATGATCTCGCGGCTCTCGATCTGGGTCAGGAAGACCACGTCGCCATCGACGACGACGCCGAGATTGGCGGTTTCGCGGCTGACATCGCGCAGATGGCGCAGATAGGGCAGCGCCGGTGCCGACAGATTGTGGTGGCGCCCGAAGGCCGAGCCGACGAAGAAGGCCTGCCGCCCGACATGCCACAGCCCGCTCAGCCGGTCGAACTGCACGAAGCTGCGCCGCTCCAGCGTCGTCAGCAGGCGGTGGGTGGTCGAGGGCGACAGGCTCGCGCGCCGCGCCAGATCGGTGAGGCGGAAGCCGTCATCGTCCTCGCTGAGCACTTCGAGCAGCACCATGGCCCTGTCGACCGACTGCACATTGTCGCCCTGGCGCCGCGGCGCCGCGCCGCTGGTTTCCTCGCCCTTCCGACTCATCATGCGTCCTCCCGAAGCGTTTCCAGCTGCGATACCAGCACGGTCCCGGCCGCGCGTGAACCGGAGCGGGCGATGTTTTCCGCATGGTGGCAAGGTCCGCCGGAAGACGGAACGCCGCCCGGGGCAAAAACCGGCGGTGAAGGGCAATCGGTGAAGGAGATTCTGGAGCGGGTGAAGGGAATCGAACCCTCGTCGTAAGCTTGGGAAGCTTCTGCTCTACCATTGAGCTACACCCGCATGCGGCCTCGCTTAGCACCGCGCGGCCCGCATCATCAAGGGGGTGTCGAGACGAGCCGCGACGAAGATCGGCCGGACAGAAGGTTGCGGCAATGGGGTCATCGGTCTGTCATCATTGAACGGGACAGTCGCCGGATCGGGAAAAGAGAGCGTTCGGAGCCATGAGCACGACCAATGACGCCCGTTTCTGGGATCGGGCCTCGCGGAAATACGCGGCCTCGGCGATCGCCGACCAGGCCGGTTACGAGCGCACGCTCGAACGGACCCGGAGCCTGCTGGAACCGGATGCGCGGACGCTGGAACTGGGTTGCGGAACCGGATCGACGGCGCTGAAACTGGCGGGCGGCGTAAAAAGCTACCTGGCGAGCGATATTTCCTCGGGCATGATCACCATCGCCAAAGAAAAGCACGCAGCCAATCCCGTTGCCGGGCTCGTTTTCCAGACCGCGACGGCGCAGACCCTCGCCCCCGGGGCCGATCCCTTCAACGTGGTCCTGGGTTTCAATTATCTCCACCTGGTCCCGGACCTGTCCGGCACGCTGCGCAGCATTCACGCTTTGCTGGCGACCGACGGGCTGTTCATCTCCAAAACGCCATGCCTGGGAGAGATGAACCCGCTGATCCCGCTTTTGCTGCCGGTAATGCGCGCCATCGGAAAAGCGCCTTCCGTCACGGTCTTCTCCGCAACCGAGCTTGGCCGGCAGATCGCAGCAGCAGGCTTCGACATCATCGCAACCGAAAGCCATGCCACGAAGGGTAAGGAGGTCCGGCCCTATATCGTGGCCCGAAAGAGGTGATTTGGCCGTTCGACCGTTGCGTTCACACGGTCCGGAAATGCGCCGGGCCGGCCTCCGACCAGCCTGGAGTGCGGTTAGAGCGTTTCCAGCAAAAGTGGCTACCACTTTTGCGGTTCGGAAACGTGACAAACCAATAACTTAGAGCTCCTGTTCTGATTCGATCAGAACAGGAGCTCTAGGAAAAGTTGCAGACTTTTCCGGTTCGACCGCACGACAAATCAATAGACTGAAGCCCGATCCGGATTCAACGAAGCTGGATCGGACTTCAGCAAAAGATCGAGCGCCATGAACCAGGTCTCGCGCAGCAAAAAGGGCAGCTGGGTGTCGAGGCTGACGAAGCGCGAGGTCGGGGTGGGCGAGGACGAGGCGGCCAGCCCCTGGCGCGCCGCCAGCGCCATGGCGCGGCGCATATGGATGGGATCGGAGACGATCAGCGCCGAGCCGAACCCGGCCGCCTCCAGCACCGGCATGGCCATGGCCAGGTTCTCCTGCGTGGTGCGCGATGCGTCCTCCATCAGGATGTCCGCCTCGGGCACGCCCCCGGCCATCAGCCAGCGCCGTCCGGCCTCGGCCTCGCTGATCTGGTCCTCGGGGCTGCGCCCGCCGGTGACGAGGATCTTTTCGACGCGCCCCTCGCGATAGAGCGCCAGCGCGTGGCGCAGCCGTTCGACCAGAACCGGCGAGGGCCGGTCCCACAGAACGGCGGCGCCGAGCACCACGGCGACCTCGGCGCGCGCGCCCCGATCGACATGGCCGAACCGGGCGATGTCGACGGCGATGACCACCAGGGTCAGCATCGCCACCACCGCCACGAGGGCGATCACGCGCCGCGCCAGATCGATCACGTGTCGATCACGTGTCGATCACCTGTCGATCACGCCGTCACTGCGCCCATTCGCCGCCGCGCATCACCGGCTCGCGCGAGCCGTCGGCATGGACGCCGTCGATGTCGACCTTGTCCGAGCCGATCATCCAGTCGATATGGATCAGGCTGCGATTGCCGCCCTGGGCGAAAATCTGCTCGGGCGTGAGCGACTTGCCGTCGATGAAGCAGTCGGCATAGCACTGGCCCATGGCGATGTGGCACGAGGCGTTCTCGTCATAGAGCGTGTTGTAGAACAGGATGCCGGACTTCGAGATCGGCGAGGAATGCGGCACCAGCGCCACCTCGCCGAGCCGGCGGGCGCCCTCGTCGGTGTCGAGCACCTTGTCGAACACGTCCCTTCCCTTACTGGCCTTGAGCTCCACCAGCCGCCCGCCCTCGAAGCGGGCCTGGATGTCCTCGATCAGCGTGCCGTTATGGCTCAGCGGCTTGGTGGCCGACACATGCCCTTCCACCCGCTCGCGATGCGGGGTGGTGAACACCTCTTCGGTGGGGATGTTGGGGTTGCAGGTGATGCCGTTCTTGGCCTCCGAGGCGCCGCCCTTCCAGCGGTGCCCGTCGGCCAGCCCCACGGTGAGGTCGGTGCCCGGCCCGGTATAGTGGAGCGAAGCGAAGCGCTTCTCGTTCAGCCAGGTCCAGCGGCGCTTGAGATTGGCGTTGTGCTCCTTCCAGGCGGCGATCGGGTCGGCGACGTCGACGCGGCTGGCGGCGAAGATCGCATCGGCGAGCTTCTTGATTGCCTCGTCCTCCGGCACGCCGGGAAACACCAGCTTCGCCCAGGCGGGGCTCGGATAGGAGACGATGTTCCAGTTGATGTCGAAGCCGGTGATCAGCTCCAGCGCCGGCTTGTAGGCGGTCGAATTGGCGCGGTTGGCGCGGCTGACCTTTTCCGGGTCCTGGCCGGCCAGCATCATCGGGTTGTCGCCGGCGATGGCAAGGCGCGCCGTGTTGTTGCGGAAGGCTTCGGCCATGCCGGAATAGAGCCAGCTGGCGGCGCGGTCGAAGCTGAGATCCTTGCCGAAGCGATAGCGGGCCAGCGTCGCTTCCTCGTCGGAATAGATCGTCGTCACCAGCCCGGCGCCGGCCTTGTAGGCGTGCTCGGTGATGCGGCGCACCA
>JAEWHZ010000144.1 GCA_023387585.1 Pseudomonadota bacterium | reverse complement strand
CCGATGGCGGCATAAAATTCTCGGGCGACATGGCCAAGGCGCTGGCCGGCGGCGCCGCCTGCGTCATGGTCGGCTCGCTGCTGGCCGGCACCGACGAATGCCCCGGCGAGGTCTATCTGTATCAGGGGCGCTCCTACAAATCCTATCGCGGCATGGGCTCGGTGGGCGCCATGGGGGCCGGCTCGGCCGATCGCTATTTCCAGCAGGACGTGCGCGACCAGATGAAGCTGGTGCCCGAGGGCATCGAGGGGCAGGTGCCCTATAAGGGCCCCGCCGCCGGCGTGCTGCACCAGCTCGCCGGGGGGCTGCGCGCCTCCATGGGTTACACCGGCGCCCACAATCTCCAGCAGTTCCGCGAGAACGCTACCTTCGTGCGCATCTCCGGCGCCGCCCTGAGCGAAAGCCACGTCCACGACGTCTCCATCACCCGCGAAGCCCCGAATTATCCGGGCGGGCGCTAGGGCATCGGACGGTCATGCGCCCAGCCGGCCGTATCGCCGCCGCCATCGAAGTGCTCGCCGATATCGAGCGGCGGCGCCGTCCCGCCTCCGAGGCGCTGAAGGCCTGGGGGCTCGACCACCGCTTCGCCGGCGCCGGCGACAGGGCGGCCATCGGCAACCTCGTCTATGACGCGCTGCGCCGCCGCGCCTCGCATGGCTGGGCCATGGGCGAGGACAGCCCGCGCGCGCTGGCGCTGTCGGTCATGGTTCGCGACTGGGGCGAGACCCCGGAATCGCTCGCCGGCCTGTTCGCCGGTGACCAGCATGCCCCCGATCCGCTGACCGAGGACGAAATCGCCCGCCTTTCGGCGCCCGACCCGCTTGCCGGCGCCCCCGATGCCGTGCGCGCCGACATACAAGATTGGCTCGTGCCCTCGCTGTCGCGCGGTCTTGGCGAGAACTGGGTCGCCGAGCTCGCCGCCCTGACCGGCCGCCCCTCGCTCGATCTGCGCGTCAACACGTTGAAATCCGACCGCGAGCGCGTCGCGCGCAGCCTGTCGCGCGTCGCATTCCAGCCCGGCGCCCATGCCCGCGACAGCCTCGTGCTGCCCGCCGGCCCGCGCGAGGCCCGCACCCCCAACGTCACCGCCGACGAGGGCTATCTAAAGGGCTGGTTCGAGGTGCAGGATCAGGGCAGCCAGATGGTCGCCGCCCTCGCCGCCGCGCGGCCCGGCGAGCAGGTGCTCGACCTGTGCGCCGGGGCAGGGGGCAAGACGCTGGCGCTGGCCGCCGCCATGCAGAATCGCGGCCAGATCTTTGCCCATGATTCCGACCGCAACCGCCTTGCCCCGATCTACGACCGGTTGAAGCGCGCCGCCGCCCGCAACGTGCAGGTGCGCAGCCCGCGTCCCGATGCGCTGGACGACCTTGTTGCGCGCATGGATCTGGTGCTGGTCGATGCGCCCTGCACCGGCGCCGGCACCTGGCGCCGCCGCCCGGACACCAAATTCCGCCTCACGCCGGAACTGCTCGCCACCCGCACCGCCGAGCAAGCCGCCATCCTCGAGGACGCCGCCCGCTATCTCCGCCCGGGCGGCAGGCTGGTCTACATCACCTGCTCGCTGCTGGCCGAAGAGAATATCGACCAGATCGCCGGCTTCCGCGCCACCCATCCCGATTTCTCGCCCATCGACCTCGCCGCCCTCTGGCCGGAAATCCTCGACGGCGCTCCGGTCCTCCCGGATGCCGAAGGCGGGCTTACCCTCTCGCCTCTGCGCACCGGCACCGACGGCTTCTACATCGCCGCCTTGCGGCACACCGGCTGAACCTTTCCGCACCCCGCACGTTGCTGCGGCCATGAGCACCAGCGTCACCGTCTCCCGCCAGTCCTGGCCCGTCTATCTGGCCTTCATCGCCCTCGTCGTCGCCATCGGCATCGCCATTGGCCTCGGGACCCAGCCCGGCGCCTGGTATGAAGGGCTGAACAAGCCGCCCTTCAATCCGCCCGACTGGCTGTTCGGCCCGGTCTGGACCGTGCTCTACGTGCTGATCGGCATCGCCGGCGCCCGCATCTTCCTCGCCGCGCCGAAAAGCGGCGCCATGGCGACGTGGGTGGTGCAGATGGCGCTCAATTTCGCCTGGTCGCCGGTCTGGTTCGGCCTGCAACTCATCTGGCCGGCCTTCGCCATCATCCTCGCCTTGCTGGCCGCCATCCTCGCCTTCATCGCCCTCGCCCGGCCCATCGACCGGCTGTCGAGCTGGCTGTTCGTGCCCTATCTCGCCTGGGTCGGCTTCGCGACGCTGCTCAATCTGTCGATCGGCATCCTCAACTGAAGCGCGCCGGTGCTTGTGGAATCCGCGCTGCGGCGTTAGAGCCTCGCCATGCAGCACACGGCCCCGACTGACTCCATCCTCATCGTCGATTTCGGCTCGCAGGTGACCCAGCTCATCGCCCGGCGCATCCGCGAGCTGGGCGTTTATTGCGAGGTCCACCCCTTCAACAGCGCCGTGGACGCGCTTGCAACGCTGCGCCCGCGCGGCATCGTGCTCTCCGGCGGGCCGGCATCCACCCTCGATGCCAACGCCCCGACCGTCGAGCCCGAGTTGCTCGATGCCGGCGTGCCCATCCTCGGCATCTGCTACGGTCAACAGGCGCTGTGCATGGCGCTGGGCGGCGAAGTCGAGGCCGGCCACCATCGCGAGTTCGGCCGCGCCGAAATCGAGATCGAAAAAACCTCCGCGCTCTATGACGGCGTGTGGGAGGAGGGCTCGCGCCACCCCGTGTGGATGAGCCATGGCGACCGCGTCACCGCCATCCCCGCCGGCTTCTCCGTCATCGCCACCTCGCCCGGCGCCCCCTTCGCCATGATCGCCGACGAGACCCGGCGCATCTGGGGCGTGCAGTTCCACCCCGAAGTGGTGCATACGCCGGATGGCGCAAAACTCTACGAGAACTTCGTGCGCCATATCTGCGGCATCGAGCCGAGCTGGACCATGGCCGCCTACCGCCAGCGCGCCGTCGAGCGCATCCGCGCCCAGGTGGGCGAGGGCAGGGTGCTGTGCGCTCTCTCCGGCGGCGTCGATTCCTCGGTGGCCGCCATCCTCATCCACGAGGCCATCGGCGACCGGCTCACCTGCGTTTTCGTCGACCACGGCCTGATGCGCCTCAACGAGGCCGACGAGGTGGTCTCGATGTTCCGCGACCATTACAACATCCCGCTCGTCCATGTGGACGCCGCCGACACCTTCATCGGCGCGCTCGAGGGCGAGACCGATCCCGAAACCAAGCGCAAGACCATCGGCCGGCTGTTCATCGAGGTGTTCGAACAGGAAGCGAAGAAGATCGGCGGCGCGCAGTTTCTGGCCCAGGGCACGCTCTATCCGGACGTCATCGAAAGCGTCTC
This sequence comes from Pseudomonadota bacterium, assembly GCA_023387585.1. Classification (GTDB taxonomy): domain Bacteria; phylum Pseudomonadota; class Alphaproteobacteria; order Rhizobiales; family Devosiaceae; genus Devosia. The sequence continues at coordinate 68 of JAEWHZ010000144.1, read as the reverse complement.
CTTCACCGGCGGCCCCTCGGTCACCATCAAGTCGCACCACAATGTCGGCGGCCTGCCCGAGCGCATGA
>JAEWHZ010000101.1 GCA_023387585.1 Pseudomonadota bacterium | reverse complement strand
GGCCAGATCGACATGCTTGAGGATTTCCAGCGGCTTGCCGGCGACGTCGACGGCATATCCGACCCCCGTGGCATTGATGATCGGCAGGCCGGCGCGTTGACCTAATTCGATTTTGTGACTTGCGGGGACGGGGTTTCCAAGGGAGGGTTGCGCGGATTGCGCAGATGTTCCGGTGGTGTCCAGTTCGCGCACGGCAAGACCTTTCGCATGCTGGGGCTCGTCTAGCATTGTCTCGCCGGGCCGACCAAGGGTAAATCTTTCCGGAGGGATTTGGTGGCCGGACGGTGGCCGGCGGGCGAGGGATAGCGATGAAGCGAGCTTGGCTTACGGCACTGGCGGTTGCAACCGGCATGAGCATGGCATCGAGCATGGTGGCGCATCCGGTGGCGGCGGGGCCGGCGGAGCATGCGCTGCTGGTGAGTTATATCGGCGACTGGCGCGGCGAGAGCGTGCTGGTGGGCGGCGAGCGCCCCGAGCCCTTCCGCTGCCGGCTGTCGGTTACGCAGGGCAACCAGTCCAAGATCAACTATGCCGGACGGTGCAGCCTGGTGAACATGAATCTGTCGGTGAGCGGCACCATCGCCTATTCCGACCAGAACCGGCGTTATGAGGCGGCGATGAGCTCCAATGCCGGTTTTACCGGCATGGCCGTGGGCCAGCAGCGCGGCAACCAGATCGCGTTCGATTTGACGCAGCGCGAGCGCGACCGCGGAGGCAACGATGTCGCCATCGGCTCGCGCATCTTTCTGGTCAACGACCAGATCACCGTCGAATTCCAGGTCGAGTTCAACAATTCCGGCGACGTGATGACCGCCACGGTGCCGTTCGGGCGCTGAGTTCCGAATTGTATTCCCAACAATAAAGCGGCGGGCCGAAAGCCCGCCGCTTTATTGTCTTCAGCCCTTGCGATCATTCCCCTTCGGGGAGCGCGTAGGCGAGGAAGTAGTCGCCGATCGGGGTTTCCATGAAGTCGTGCCCACCGGCATTGATGACGAGATATTGCCGTCCGTCGAACTCGTACATGGCCGGCCCCGCCTGGCCGCCGGCCGGCAGCACCGCCTCCCACAGCACCTCACCGGTCTCGATGTCCATGGCGCGGATCAGATCGTCCGTGGCGGCGGCGATGAAGATCAGGCCGGACGCCGTGACCACCGCGCCGGCATTGTTGGGGGTACCGATGTCGAAGGGCAGCATGGAGGGGATGCCGAACGGGCCGTTCCGGCGCGCGGTGCCGAAGGGCTTGTCCCACAGCACCTCGCGGGTGGCGAGGTCGACGGCCATGATGCCGCCATAAGGCGGTTCGGTGCACAGAAGCCCGGTGAAGGGCACGCGCCAGCCGGCATTGACCTGGATGCCCCATGGCGTGTCGCCCTGCGGATTGATGTTGTCGGGCGCGCCTTCGCTCACCCCGCCCTGATCGATCGGGAAGATGCCCATGGCATCGACTTCCTCGCGCGGGATCAGCCGGTTGTGGTTGGCGGTGTTGTTATAGTTGGCCACCATGATGTTGCGCTCGGGGTCGACGGCGACGCCGCCCCAGTCCGAGCCGCCATTGTAGCCGGGGAACTGGATCCAGTGGCGGTCGGTGGTCGGGGGCGTGTAGATGCCCTCATAGGCGGCCTGGCGATACTGGATGCGGCACCACAGCTGGTCGAGCGGGGTCATGCCCCACATGTGCCGCTCCTCGAGATCGGGCTTGAGCAGGTTGGGGAAGTCGGTGACGAAGGGCTGGGTCGGCGAGAGCCGGTCGGCCTCGACCCCGCCCTGCGGCACCGGGCGCTCCTCGACCTCGACCAGCAATTCGCCGGTGCGGCGGTCGAAGATCCAGAACATGGCCTGCTTGGTGGGCAGGATCAGCGCCGGAACCGGGCCGTCGGGGGTCGGATAGTCGATCAGCGTGCCCTGCGAGCCGAGATCGTAGTCCCAGATGTCGTAATGGACGGTCTGGTAGAACCAGGCGACCTCGCCGGTGGTGACGTCGAGCGCGACGAGGGCGGTCGAGTAGGTGTTCTCCTCCTCCGAGCGCATGCCGCCCCAATAGTCGACCGCGGAATTGCCATGCGGCAGGTAGACGAGGCCGAGCTCGTTGTCGCCGGTGGCGATGGTCCACACGTTGGGCGTGCCGCGCGTATAGGTCTCGCCCTCGGGCGGCAGGTCGGTCTCGCCGGGCCGGCCCATGTCCCAGGCCCACAGCATCTCCCCGCTGACGACGTCATAGCCGCGCACCACGCCCGAGGGCGCGTCGCGGCGCTGGTTGTCGGCGACCTGCGAATGCACTACCGCGACATTGCGTACGATGGTGGGCGGCGAGGTCGGCGCGTACCAGCCGGGCACGGTGTGCCCGATCCCTTCCTCCAGATCGACGATGCCGCCATTGCCGAAATCGGGGCAGAGCTGGCCGGTCGCGACGTCGATGGCGAACAGGCGCGCATCGATGCTGTTCATCAGCACGCGCTCGGCGCACAGCTCGGTGGGGTCGGCGTCGGGCTGGGCGAAATAGGCGAGGCCGCGGCAGGTGGCGTTGTAGGGAATGGCGTCGGTCGACACCTGCGGATCGTAGCGCCAGCGCTCCAGCCCCGTCTGCGCGTCGAGCGCGAACACCTTGTTCATCGCCGAGCAGACCAGCAACTGGTTGCCGATCTTGAGCGGGGTGTTCTGGTTGGAATAGCTGTCGCCATCCTCGGGCAGATCGCCGGTGCGGAACTCCCAGACCAGCTCGAGCTGGTCGACATTGTCGGCGGTGATCTGGGTGAGCGGCGAATAGCGATTGGCGTGATGCGTGCCGCCATAGGCCGGCCAGTCGGCGCCGACCTCGGGCATGACATAGTCGACCAGCGCGGGCTCCGGCTCGGGTTCGACGCCGGTCTCGTCGGTCGTCGCCTGCGATTCCTCGGGCGTCGGCACGCCGCC
>JAEWHZ010000064.1 GCA_023387585.1 Pseudomonadota bacterium | reverse complement strand
ATGACTCGGGCGACACATGGATCGTCACCTGAGCCTCCCGGATCGGGAATCGGTCAGGTCCATAGCGCTGTTATAATAAGCGCTTTGTGACATCGCTGTGAAGCGTTTACGCAGATTCGCGCTTGAGACAGTCGCCGAGGAACGCTTGGGCGAAGCCGAGCCCGCGCGGCGAGATGGCATGTTCGACCCCCGCATCGACCAGCAGCCGCACCGGCACCCCGGCCGCCGCCAGCTCGCGCTCGGCCGAGTGCGAGAGAAGCGGGTCGACCACGCCGTCGCGATCGCCATGGATCAGGCAGACCGGCGTCGACACCGGCGCCGTACCGAAGCCGGGCGGAGCGAGGAAACCGCCGGAAAAGGCGACGATGCCCATCAGCGGGCTTTTGAGCGACAGCCCCACATGCAGCGCCATCATCGCGCCCTGGCTGAAGCCCATCAGCACCGTGCGCTCCGGTCCGATGCCGGTGCGCGCCCAGGCATCTTCGAGGTAATGCACCAGCGCCGCCCGCGCCAGCGGCGGGCCGGCCTGCCAGCTCTCGGCGCGCCGCTCATGGTCGATGGCGAACCATTGATAGCCCGAGGGGTTTTCGGCGCAGCGCTGCGGCGCGTTCGGCGCCTCGAACAGCGCATCCGGCATCAGCGGGGCGAAATAGGGCGCCAGCCCGATCAGATCGTGCCCGTCGGCGCCATAGCCGTGCAGCAGCACGACGAGATGCTTCGCCGGCGGAGTCTGCGAGGCCAGCGACGGGCCTTCGAGCTGTGGCGTCATAAAACGATTCCTTCGCGTTCGCGCAAAGCGGCAAAGTAGCGCCAGAACAGCAGCGCGGCCACCGAACGATGCGGCGACCACGGCATGGCGAGCTCTGCCAGCGCCGCAGCCGCCGGTCGCCCGGGCAGGCCGAGTGCGTGCGCCACCGCCTTTTGCAGCGCCAGATCGCCCGAGGGGAAGACATCCGGATGCCGGGCGCAGAACATCAGATAGATCTCCGCCGTCCACGGCCCGATGCCCTTGTGAACAGTGAGATAGGCCACCGCCTCCTCGGCCGGCAGGGTTTCGAGATGGGCGAAATCCAGCGCCCCCGAAGCCATCGCCTCCGCGACTATGCGCAGGGTCGCGATCTTGCCGGCGGAAAAGCCGCTCGCCCGCACCTCTTGCGGGTCGAGCGCCAGAAAACCCGCCGGATCGAGCGCATCGGGCAGCATCTCGAAGCGCGACCAGATGGCCCGCGCGCTGGCCACCGAAAGCTGCTGGGCGCAGATCACCTTGGCCATGCCGGCAAAGCCGCGCGGATTGAGCCGCGGCTCGACCGCCCCGGCCTTCGCGATCACCGGCGCCAGCCGCTCGTCGCGCGCCGCCAGCGCCGAAAGCGCCACGGCGATGGCTTCGACCGTATCGAGACCGGGTGACGCGGAACCCGCGCTCATATAGGACAATGCCGTGACCCCATCGTCAAAAACTCCCCGCCTGCGTTTCGCGCCCAGCCCCAACGGGCTGCTGCATCTCGGACACGCCTATTCGGCGCTGTTCACCTGGAAGATGGCGGAAATGCTGGGCGGAATTGCGCTTCTGCGTATCGAAGACATCGATATGGCGCGCAGTAAACCCGAATTCACCGCCGCCATCTTCGAGGACCTGAATTGGCTCGGGCTCGACTGGCCCGAACCGGTGCTGTTCCAGTCGACGCGCATCGCGGCCTATGAAGCTGCGCTCGAAAAGCTCGGCGCCATGGGCCTGACCTATCCGTGTTTCTGCACCCGAAGCCGGATCGCCGAAGCCGCCACAGAAACCGATCCCGACGGCGCTCCGCTCTATGCCGGCACCTGCCGGCATCTCCATCCCGACATCGCCCGGGCCCACATCGAGGCCGGCGAAAGTTTTGCCATCCGCCTCGACATAAAGGCCGCCACCGCACTGACCGGCGCGCTGAGCTACACCGTGATCGGCCCGAACGCCGCCGACCGCCCGCAAATCCGTTTCGCCCGCCCCCAACGCTTCGGCGACGTGGTGCTGGCGCGAAAAAACCTGCCGACCAGCTACCATCTCGCCGTGGTCGTCGACGACGCAGCGCAGGACATCACCCACGTCACGCGCGGCCGCGACCTCGAGGCCGCGACCGACATCCATGTGGTGCTGCAATTCCTGCTCGGGCTCAAAACGCCCTGGTACGCCTTCCACCGCCTGATCCGCAACGCCGAGGGCGGAAAGCTGGCGAAATCGCGCGGGTCGCAGTCTCTAAGAGCCCTGCGCGACGCCGGCTGGACGCCGGACGATGTGCGGCGCGAGTTGGGCTTCTAGAGCGGCACAGCCAGCGGAATCCTCGGAGACCTCATGGTGAGGTGCTTTGCGAAGCAAAGCCTCGAACCACGAGGTCGGGCGAGTGGAGGTTCCGGCGGGCACGCCCTCGTGGTTCGAGGCCGCTACGCGGCGCCTCACCATGAGGGCTACTGAGATTTAGGGCTTGTCGAATACCCGGCCTCTAACCCCGCCCCATCGCCAGCCGCACCCCGATATCGAACGCCGCCTGGATGGCCCCGGGGTCGGCGCGGCCGATCCCGTAAAGGTCGAACGCGGTGCCATGCGCCGGCGTCACGATCGGCACCGGCAGCCCGGCCTGTATGGTCACCCCGCGCGAAAAGCCCATCAGCTTCATCGCGATCTGGCCCTGGTCGTGATACATGGTGACGATGCCGTCATAGTCGCGGGCGCGCAAGAACATGGTGTCGGCCGGATAGGGCCCTTCCACCGGCAGCCCCTCGGCCTTCGCCGCCGCCACCGCCGGCCCGATCACGTCGATCTCCTCGCGCCCGAAGCTGCCGTTCTCGCCATTATGCGGGTTGAGCCCGCACACCCCGATGCGCGGGTTCGCGATGCCGGCGGCCAGGAGGGTGTCATGCGCCAGCCCGATGGCGGCGCGGATGCGCTCGCGGGTGATCAGGTCGGCGACGTCGCGCAGCGCCACATGCGAGGTGACGCGGGTGGTGTAGAGCCCGTCGAGCTGGTTGACCTC
>JAEWHZ010000042.1 GCA_023387585.1 Pseudomonadota bacterium | reverse complement strand
ACCAGGCCCATCGCCTGCACCATGCCGTCGAGGGCAAGGAGGGGTGCGTGTCCTTCGGCTTCATCTACGCGCCGCCCGTCGATCAACTCGTCAAGCAGCTCGACCGTGGCCGCAAGCCCTATGACGGTGAAGCCCATCTCAAGGACGACGCGGCCTGAGCGTCATCGGGGGCGCCGATAGAGCCCGTCGCGCGCCGGACCCTCGCCGGACCGCCGGGTGCCGATCACGTCCATGCCCCCGAGGCCGAGCAAGACCAGCTTGTCGAAATTCGAGGTCGACACGCGCTGTTCCCAGGCCTCCGGGCCGCCTTTCCGCAGCTTCTCGCCGATGGCGCGGTAGACCCGCCGCGCCGCGCCGATCGCCCAGGCCGAGCGCGGCGGCAGGCGCGACATGCCGGCATGGGCCGAGGCGTAATAGGGCTCGGCGATGTCGAGCAGCTTGAGCGCGGCCGCATGCACAAGCGGCCATTGCGCCCGGTCGTCGGGATCGATCTCGGCGATCCCCTGTTCGGCCAGCAGCTCGCGCGGCAGATAGGAGCGCCCGGCGCGCGCATCGTCGATCACGTCGCGCGCGATATTGGTGAGCTGGAAGGCGATGCCGAGATCGGAGGCGCGGTCGAGCGTTTCGTCGTCACGCACACCCATCACATAGGCCATCATCACCCCGACGCAGCCGGCGACGTGATAGCCGTAGTCGAGCGTATCGGCCACGGTTTCGTATCGGCGCTCCTCGACATCCATGGCGAAGCCGTCGAGCAGGTGGAAAGCGTATTTCGCCGGCAATCCGGTGCGTCGCGCCACGCTGCGCAGCGCTTGGAACACCGGCTCGGCCGGTTCGGCCACTCCGTCCAGCGCGGCCCGCGTCTCGGCGCGCAGGGTTTCGAGCCGCTCTTGCTGGCCGATGCGGAAATCCTGCCTCTGGTCGTGCCCGAGCGTCTGGCCGTCGATGACATCGTCGCAATGCCGGCACCAGGCATAGAGCATCACGCAGTCCTCGCGCGTTCGCGCATCAAACAGGCGCGCGGCGGCGGAAAAGCTCTTCGAGCCCTTGCGGATCGCCTCGGCGCTCCGAGCGACGATATCCTGTTCGGCCAGCGTCATCGGCCGGCATCTGCGATCATCAGGCCGGCGGTGGCCTTGGCCGAACCGACGACGCCGGGAATGCCGGCGCCCGGATGCGTGCCGGCGCCGACGATATAGAGATTGGGGATGACGTCGTCGCGGTTGTGCGGGCGGAAGAAGGCCGATTGCGTCAGGATCGGCTCCACCGAGAAGGCCGAGCCGAGATGCGAGTTGAGGTCGTCGCGGAAGTCGATCGGGCTGATGTGGCGCACCGTCACCAGGTCGCGCTTCAGCCCCGGGATGTAGCGCTCGTCGAGATAGTCGAGGATGCGGTCGCGATATTGCGGGCCGGCCACGGACCAGTCGATATCCGGCGCCGTGCCCAGATGCGGCACCGGCGAGAGCACGTAATAGGCGCTGTGCCCGTCTGGCGCGAGACTGTCGTCGGTCACCGAGGGCGCGTGCAGGTAGAGCGAGAAATCGTCGGCCAGCTTGGGCGACTTGAAGATCTCGGCCACCAGTTCGCGATAGCGCGGCCCGAACAGCACCATGTGATGCCGCAAATCCTCGCGCCTGCCCTTGAGACCGAAATAGATGACGAACAGCGACATGGAATAGCGCTTGCGCTCCAGCGCCCGCGCATTGGCCGCGCCGCGCGCCGTATCGCGCAGCAGCGACTTGTAAGTGTGTACCACATCGGCGTTGGAGGCGATCATGTCGAAGACTTGTCTTCTGCCGTCCTTGAGCGTGACGGCCGAGACGCGCCCTTCATTTTCCTCGATGCGGTCGATCTCGGCCGACAGATGCACCGCGCCGCCCAAATCCTCGAACAGCCTGACCATGCCGGCCACCAGAGCCCCGGTGCCGCCCTTGGCGAACCACACGCCGCCCTTGCGCTCCAGCGCATGGATCAACGCATAGATCGAGGAGGTCTCGAACGGATTGCCGCCGACCAGGAGGCTATGGAAGCTGAACGCCTGGCGAAGCTGCTCGTCCTTGATGAACTGGGCGACCTTGGAATAGACGCTGCGTTGCGCTTCGAGCCGCACCAGTTGCGGCGCCGCCTTCACCATCGACCAGAAGTTGAGGAAGGGTACGGTCCCGAGCTTCTCGTAGCCCTCGCGATAGAGGTCTTCGGAATATTTGAGGAATTGCCTGTACCCCTCGATGTCCTCCGGCGACTTGGCGGCGATCTGTTTGTCGAGCGCGTCCTGGTCGTTGGCATAGTCGAACCTGAACCCGTCCTCCCAGCACAGCTGGTAGAAGGGCGTCACCGGCAGCAGCGTCACATAATCCGCCATGCTGCGCCCGGACAGCGCCCAGAGCTGTTCGAGGCAGTCGGGATCGGTGATCACCGTCGGTCCGCCGTCGAACTTGAAGCCGGCATCCTCATACACATAGGCGCGCCCGCCCGGCTTGTCGCGCTTCTCGAATACCGTCGTTCGGATGCCGGCGCTTTGCAGCCTGATAGCCAGCGCCAGCCCTCCGAATCCGGCTCCGATCACGGCTGCGGTCTTGGTCATGAGGTCCTCGAAGTGTTCAGCAGCGCGCGTTCGGACAGGCACGCCAGCGCCCGTCCGATGGGCACGGGCGGCTTGCCGACCAATATGCGCAAAATGTCGGTCCAGCTCGTGTCGCCGGCATAGAAGCGCTCGATCAGCGGGCGCGGCAGGCGATAGAAACGCTCCAGCACCAGATGCCGCTTCGCCGGCTCGGCGGCGCGGAACAGCATGCGGTTGAGCAGGCGGTAGAAGCCCTGCTTCTTCGCCCGCGCCTTGGCATGGGCGCGCAATGCGGCGTCGAGCGTGATGCTGTCCGCCGGCCAGTTCTGGGCCACCACCTCCGCCAGCCGCACCGCCTCGGGCAGGCTGTAGCCGGTCGTGGGGTGGAACAGCGCCGCCTTCATCCCGGCCTGCGGGATGCCCTTCGGCTTGTCGGCCCAATAGGCCTCGGAATCGTAGGCCAGCGCGATGGGCAGCACGCCGTGCTCGATGCGGTGGATGGCGTTGCCCACCTGCCAGCCCTGCGCCTCGGCATAGGCGAGGATGTCGGCGCGCAATTGCTCGCGGTCCAGCGCCTCGCCGTCGGAATAGCGCGTGTCCTCGATCAGGATGCGCGTCTCCGAGAAGGGCAGCAGGTAGATGAAGCGATAGCCGTCGAGCTGGTCGACGGTCGCGTCCATGATCACCGGCTCGGCTATGCCATGCTGCTCGTCCGTCTCAACCTCGAGGCCGACGAATTTCTGAAAGCCCAGCACCAATGCCGGATGCGGCGTGAAGCCGCGCGTATCGATCACGCAATTGGCCTCGATGCGCTCCCCGTCCGCCAGCCTCGCGCCGTCCGGATCGAGCCCTTCCACCGACGCCCCGGCACGCAGCGTGACGTTCGGCTCGCGCGCCATCGCTTCGGCGACGCTTTGCGAGGTCAGGCTGGCATAGCCGGAATTGAGCCTGCGCCGATGCGCCCGGAAGCGCACGGATTGCGCCGCCCAGAGATGCGCCACCATGGGTTCGAGCCAGTGCAGGGCCGGCCCGACATCGGCGGTGTGGAACGACCAGGTGTGCTCGCCGAACGGCGTGTCGCTGCCTTCGAGCATGACGATATGCGGCGGATCGGGCAGCGTCGACAGCCGCCGCGCGATCACGGCCGCGGCAAGCCCGGCGCCGGCGATGGCCAGCGTTTTCGGCCGCGATCCGGAAGCAGTCTGGGCGATCACGATCCGGTCCCGGTCCTTGTGGGTTAGGCAGATAGCTGAACAGCCTATTGTCCCGGCTCGTCCGGCGCAAATGCTCTTGATCCCCGCGCCGCGCCCGACTACGCGGCAGGGTGAAGGCAGGAGTGGTTCCGTGCAACAGGTCTACGACATCACGGTCATCGGCATCGGCACGGGCAATCCGCAGCATCTGACGCTGGAGGCCATCGCCGCGCTCGAGGTCGCCGACATCGTGCTGGTGCCCGACAAGGGCGACGAGAAAGCCGCGCTGCTGGCCGCGCGGCAGCAGATCGTCGCCCGCCATGGCGCGCCGGATCGCCAGCGCATCGTCACCTATGAAGTGCCGACGCGCGATGCCGATGCATCCTATCGCGATGCGGTCGATGAATGGCACGCCGAGATCGGCCGCCGCATCGAAGCCGCGCTGGCCGCCAATCTCGCTTCCGGCCAGACGGCCGCCTTTCTCGTATGGGGCGATCCGGGGCTCTACGATTCCCTGCTGCGCATCCTCGATCGCGTCGGCGCCCGGAATATTCGCGTCATCCCCGGCATTTCGAGCCTCGCCGCGCTCACCGCCGCCTTCGCCATCCCGCTCAACCGCATCGGCGCGCCGGTGGCCATCACGCCCGCGCGCCGCCTCATCGTGCCGCATCCGCCCGGCGACACGGTGGTGGTGCTCGACGGGCAGCAGCGCTTCCGCGAGGTCGACGGCACCGCCTACGATATCTTCTGGGGCGCCTATCTCGGCCTGCCCTATCAGATCCTCGTCTCGGGGCTTCTGGCCGAGGTTTCGCAGCGCATATCCGCGCTGCGCGACGAGGCGCGGGCGCGGCATGGCTGGATCATGGACATCTATCTGTTGCGAAGGCGTGACAGCGCCCATGCGGAAGACTAGAACCGCCTCATGGTTCAGTTGACTTCCTTCATCCCGGCCGATTCCGGCGCGCGGCGCGGCGCCTGCCCGACGCTCGATGCGCCCATGGCGACCGGCGACGGGTTGCTGGTGCGCTTCCGGCCGGTTGCCGGCGAACTCGATATCGCCGCGCTAAGCGGCATCGCCCGCGCCGCGCAACGCTTCGGCAATGGCCGCATCGAGATCACCTCGCGCGGCAGCGTGCAGCTTCGCGGGTTGTCGTCCGACACCGCTCCCTCCTGTGCTTCTGCGTTGCGCGATGCCATCGCCATCGAAACCGGCATCCCCGTCGAAACCCCGCCGCTGGCCGGGCTGCTGCCCGACACGCAAAAGCTGCTCGATATCGCCGCCACCCTGCGCCGCGCCCTCATCGGTTTTGCCGGCCGCGTGCCGGCCAAGACCAGTATCGTCATCGATGACGGCACGCTTGCCGGCATCGGCGCCGATATCCGCATCCGGCCCGCAACCGAAGGCTGGCGCATCGACGGGGCGCACTTTACCGACGCCGATGCGCTCGTTTTCCATGTGAAGGCGGCACTCGCCGGCCTGTGCAAGCGCCGTCCAGGCCGTGCTGCCGAGGCTTCAGAATTTCCCCTCGGCGCCGGGCAAATCGGCGAGCTGCGCTATTTCGCGCTGGCGCTGCCGCAAGGGGGCGTCGAGGCCGGTGCCTTGCTCGATCTCGCCGCGCTGCTGGAAACGCTCGGCATCACAAGCCTGCGTCTCGGCCCCATGCGGCGCCTGTTCCTCATCGGCGCCGACATCGCCGATACAGACCCCTTCACCCGCTTTGGCCTCATCGCCTCGCCGGCCGATCCGCGCGCCCAAATCGCCAGTTGCGCCGGCGGCCGCGGCTGCGCCTCCGGCCGCTTCGACGCCGCGGCGCTGGGCGAACGTGTCGCGCAGGCGGCGCCCGGCCTGTCTATTGCCATCTGCGCCTGCGAAAAACGCTGCGTGCGTGCCGGCCTCCTGTCGCTGACCGGCCATGCGGACGGTTTCCGGCTCGAAGGGCAGGGGATTGCCCGCAGCTTCGCCGATGCCGATGCCGCGCTCGCCTTCCTCGCCGGGCGCAAGGATCCGGCTCTGGGAGCGGCCGCCTGATGAGTTTCGACTATGTGCGCGATGGCGACGCCATCTATCGCGAGAGCTTCGCCATCATCCGCCGCGAGGCCGATCTGTCGCGCTTCACGCAAGAGCAGCAGGACGTCGCGGTGCGCATCGTCCATGCCGCCGGGCTGGTCGAGGCCGCCGGCGCCATCGTGTTCTCGCCCGATTTCGTCGAAGCGGCGCGCGAGTCCCTGCAAGCCGGCGCGCCGATCCTGTGTGACAGCCAGATGGTGGCCCACGGCATCACCCGCGCCCGGCTGCCGGCGGAGAACGAAGTCATCTGCACCCTGCGTCATGCGCAGGTGCCGGAGATCGCCGCCCGCATCGGCAATACTCGCTCGGCCGCCGCGCTCGATCTGTGGGCCGACGATCTCGAAGGTGCGCTGGTCGCCATTGGCAACGCGCCCACCGCGCTGTTCCGGCTGCTGGAAATGCTCGAGGCCGGGGCGCCGCGACCCGCCGCCATCATCGGCATGCCGGTCGGCTTCGTCGGCGCCGCCGAATCCAAGGAGGCGCTGGCCGAAAGCGCGCTCGGCATCCCCTATGCCGTGGTGCGGGGCCGGCTCGGGGGTAGCGCTATGACGGCGGCCACCGTCAACGCCCTGGCGCGGGCCGGGCTGTGAGCGCCCGCCTCATCGGGGTCGGCACAGGGCCGGGCGACCCCGAGCTCTTGACGCTCAAGGCCGTGCGCGCCATCGCCGAGGCGGACGTAATCGCCTGTTTCGCCAAGGCCGGCCGCCAGTCCAACGCCCGCCGCATCGTCGCCGCCCATATCGCGCCGCGCCATATCGAGGAACGGCTGGACTATCCCGTCACCACCGAGATCGTCCGCAGCGAGCCCGGATATGACACGGCCATCCAGGGCTTCTTCGACGACGCGGCCGGGCGCATTGCCGCCCATCTCTCCGCCGGCCGCACCGTTGCGGTGCTCAGCGAGGGCGATCCGATGTTCTACGGCTCCTACATGCATCTGCATGTGCGGCTTGCGCCGCATTTTGCCGCCGAGATCATCCCCGGCGTCACCGCCATGAGCGGCTGCTGGTCGCTGGCCGGCGTACCGATCGTGCAGGGCGATGACGTGCTGTCGGTTCTGCCCGGCACGCTCGACGAGGACGCGCTTGCCGCCCGTGCCGGCGCCAGCGAGGCGCTGGTGGTGATGAAAATCGGCCGCAATCTGGCAAAGATCCGCCGGGCGCTGGCCCGCGCCGGCCGGCTCGATCGCGCCATCTATGTCGAGCGCGGTACCATGGAAGAAGGGTTTGCGGTGGCGCTGCGCGATAAGCCGGACGATGTCGCGCCCTATTTCTCCATCGTGCTCGTCCCCGGCTGGGCGGGGCTCGGAAAATGACGCCGGTGCTCAGCGTCATCGGTCTGGGACCGGGCGACGGAAGTCATTTCACCGAAGCCGCGCGCGATGGCGTGGCGGCGGCGAAAACCCTGTTCGGCTACGGCCCCTATCTCGCCCGCCTCGATCTGCGCCCCGACCAGACCGCCATCGCCTCGGATAATCGCGAGGAGCTGGCCCGGGCCGGTGCCGCGCTCGATCATGCCGTCGCCCATGGTCATGCGGCGATGGTGTCCGGCGGCGATCCCGGCGTCTTCGCCATGGCCGCCGCCGTATGCGAGGCGATGGAAAATGGTCCCGAAGCCTGGCGGTCGGTGGAATTGCGGATCGTGCCCGGCGTCACCGCCATGCTTGCGCTTGCGGCCGCGTCCGGCGCCCCGCTCGGGCACGATTTCTGCGCCATCTCGCTATCCGACAACCTCAAGCCATGGGAGGTGGTGGCGCGCCGGCTGCGCCTCGTGGCCGAAGCCGGCCTCGTCATCGCGCTCTACAACCCCATCAGCCGCGCGCGTCCATGGCAGCTCGGCGCCGCCTTCGAGATCCTGCGCGGGGTTCTGCCGGCCGAGGTGCCGGTGATCTTCGGGCGCGCCATCGGCCGGCCGGACCAGCAGATATTGCATTTCGACCTCGCCGATGCCGATCCCCACGCAGCCGACATGGCCACCTGCATCATTATCGGCTCGCCGCTCACCCGCCGCTTCGCCGGCGCCGGCGGCCGGCAGATCGTCTACACGCCGCGCTTCGACAGGGGCGCGACATGAGCTGGCTCAGCCTTGTCGGCATCGGCGAGGACGGCGTCGCCGGGCTGGGCGAGGTCGCCCGCGCCCGCATCGCCGGGGCCGAATTCGTCTTCGGCGGCCGGCGCCATCTCGATCTCGTCGCCGGCCTCGCCACCGGCATGCTGGAACCGTGGCAGAACCCCATCGCCCGATCGGTCGAGCGCATCGCCGGCCTTTCGGGGCGCAAGGTGTGCGTCCTTGCCTCCGGCGATCCGTTCTGGTTCGGCATCGGCGCTACTTTGGTACGCACGCTCCCGCCTGCCGACATGCAGGTGTTCCCTGCGCCCTCCGCCTTCAGCCTCGCCGCCGCGCGCCTCGGCTGGCCGTTGCAGGATATTTTTGCCGTCTCGGCTCACGGCAGGCCGGTGCGTTCCATCGTCCCGCACCTGTCCCCCGGCGCGCGTCTTCTCGTGCTGACCTCGGACGGCAACGGCCCCTCGGAAATCGGCAGGCTGCTGACCGAAACCGGCTTCGGCGACAGCGCTCTGAGCGTGCTCGAAGCCCTCGGCGGCCCCAAGGAACGCATTGTTACGACCACCGCGCAAAACATCTCCGGCCGCTTCGCCGATCTCAACCTCGTCGCCATCGCCGTGCGGGCGGCGCCGGATGCGCGCATTCTCGGTCTCGCGCCAGGGCGGGATGAAAGCCTCTTCGCCCATGACGGCCAGATCAGCAAAACCTGGGCCCGCGCGCTCACCCTCGCTGCCCTGTCGCCGCGCACCGGCGAGCTGTTGTGGGATATCGGCGCCGGCTCGGGCGCGGTCGCGATCGAATGGCTGCTTGCCGGCCGCGATCTCCGCGCCGTCGCCGTCGAAGCCGATCCCACCCGCGCCGCCCGCATCGGCGAGAACGCCGAACGCTTCGGCGTGCCGCAGCTTGCCGTGATCGCCGGACGCGCGCCGGAGGCGCTGTCCGGGCTCGAGGCGCCTGATGCCGTCTTCATCGGCGGCGGCGGCAGCCAGCCCGGCGTGATGGCCTCCACCATCGCCGCGCTGAAGCCGGGCGGAAGGCTGGTCGCAAACGCGGTCACGCTCGAGATGGAAGCCATGCTGCTCGAGCATCACGCAAGCCTGGGCGGCTCGCTCGAACGCTTCACCCGCGCCGCGGCCGAGCCGGTCGGCAGCATGACCGGCTGGCGCCCCGCCATGCCGCTCACCCAGTGGCGCTGGCTCAAGCCGGCGGGCTCGTCATGACCGTGCATTTCATCGGCGCCGGCCCCGGTGCGCCGGACCTGATCACCGTGCGCGGGCGCGATCTCATCGCAAGCTGCCCGGTGTGCCTTTATGCCGGCTCGATCGTGCCCAGGGCCATGCTCGACTGGTGCCCACCCGGGGCCCGGCTGGTCGATACCGCGCCGCTGTCGCTCGATGCCATCACCGCCGAATTCACCGCCGCCGCCCAAGCTGGGCAGGACGTGGCGCGACTGCATTCGGGCGATCTCGCCCTGTGGAGCGCGGTGGCCGAGCAGATGCGCCGGCTCGATGCGCTGGGGCTCGACTACACGCTGACCCCCGGCGTCCCAGCCTTCTCCGCCGCCGCGGCCGCCCTGGGGCGCGAGCTGACGCTGCCCGGCGTGGCCCAGAGCCTCGTCCTTACCCGCATTTCCGGTCGCGCCTCGCCCATGCCGGAGGGCGAAACCCTCGCCAATTTTTCTCGGAGCGGCGCCACAATCGCTATCCACCTCGCGATCCATGCTTTGGAGCAGGTGGTCGCGGAACTGACGCCCGGCTACGGCGCCGACTGCCCGGTGGCCGTGGTCGCCCATGCGAGTTGGCCCGAGCAGCGCCTGGTGCGCGGCACGCTTTCCAGCATCGCCGCCCAGCTCGCAGACGACCCTATCGCCCGCACCGCCATCATCTTCGTCGGCCCGACCCTCGCGGCCGAGGGCTTTTCCGACAGCGCCCTCTACAGCCCCGATTATCCCCGGCGTTTCCGAGGCGAGCCTTAGGCTGCGACTTCGACCTTCTTGGGCTCGGAATTGGCGAAGAACCGCACTGGCCGGATTTCGTACGACCCGTTGCCCGGATTGGCGATCGCCAGCTCCTGCACGAAGGCTTCCGCTTCCTCGATGGTGTCGCAATCCACTACGTAGAAGCCGAGGAACTGTTCCTTGGTCTCCGCGAACGGCCCATCGACGAGCATCGGCTTGGCGCTGGATTTTTTCAGCGTGCGCGCCTCGTTGGTGTTCTGCAGGCGCACCACTGGGCCCAATTTGCCCTGCTCGGCCATCTTCTGCTGCACCACCATCAGCCGGGCCATGCAGGCCTCGTCCTGTTCCTGGGTCCAGCGCGCCACTTCGTTCTCGTCATTGTAGCACAGCACGGCGTAGAGCATTTTCCCCTCCGATACGCGGGTCCTGTCCATTCGGGCGCGTATGGTTAGGCCGATCGCCATCCATTGGCTAGTGCCGCAAAGCAAATCGGGCGCCGTTCCTTGTCGCGTTCTCGAACCGCAAAAGTGGCAGCCACTTTTGCTGAGAACGCTTGGAGGGCGCCCGATCCTGTCAGGATAGCAGCGGGCAGAAACTATTCCGCCGCCACCTTCTTCGGCTGCACTTCCTCGGTATAGGCGTCGATCAGCGTGCGGCAGGCCTCGCCGGGGGTGAAGCCGTACTCGCCGACCAGCGACACCGGCGTCACTTCGGCCGCCGTGCCGGTCAGGAAGCATTCGTCGAAATTGGCCAGTTCCTCGGGCTTGATGTGCCGCTCGGTCACGGTGAAGCCGTTGGCCTTGGCCAGTGCGATCACCGTGCGGCGGGTGATGCCGTCGAGGAAGCAGTCGGGCAGGGGCGTGTGGATTTCCTTGCCCTTGACGAAGAACACGTTGGCGCCCGTCGCCTCGGCGACATAGCCGCGATAGTCGAGCATCAGCGCGTCGGCATAGCCATTGGCCATGGCCGCGTCCTTGGAGAGGGTGCAGATCATGTAAAGACCCGCCGCCTTGGCCCGGCACGGAATGGTCTCGGGGGACGGGCGCTGCCAGCGGCTCCATTCGAGGCGGATGCCCTTGAGCTTTTCCTCCACCGAGAAATAGCTCGGCCACACCCAGGCGGCGATGGCGAGATGCACTTTGTTGTTGCGTGCGGGAACGCTCAGTTCCTCAGAACCGCGCCAGGCGACCGGGCGGACATAGGAATCGACGAGGCCGTTCTTTTCCAGCACCAGGCGTTTTGCCGCCTCGATTTCGTCGGCCGACCAGGGGATGGTGAAATCCAGCGTCTTGCCCGAGGCGATCAGGCGCTCGGTGTGCTCGCGCGACTTGAAGATCTCGCCGCCATAGGCGCGTTCGCCCTCGAAGACGCAACTGGCATAATGCAGCCCGTGCGTCAGTACGTGAATCTTGGCATCCTTCCAGGGCACGAGTTCCCCGTCGAACCAGATCCAGCCCTCGCGCTGGTCCATTGGCACGCTTGCCATCGATTCCTCTCCACAAACAATTGATGCCGGAGCGATGCCGGCCGGTTTCTGCGATCATGCCCAAGCCGGCTGCCCTTGGCAAACCTGAACGGCTTTGGAATAAACATGAACGACTTCGCTGATGGACAGAGCATGGCAGCGCCCAAGATAAGTGTCAACAAGGCTGACATAAATTTCGCACCGGCGGCGGATGTGCCGCTCGATGCCGGGGTGCTCGGCGTCATGCCGCTCGATGTCATGGGCCTGTTCTATTTCGCCTATCGCGATTTCGTCGGCGATGCCGATGCGCTGCTCGTGCGCCAGGGTTTCGGGCGGGCGCATCACCGGGTGCTGTATTTCGTCAATCTCAAGCCCGGCATGCCGGTCGCCGACCTGCTCGACATCCTCAAGATCACCAAGCAGAGCCTGGCGCGGGTGCTGCGCCAGCTGATCGACAATGGTTATATCGAGCAGAAGACCGGCGATGCCGACCGCCGCCAGCGCCTGCTGTTCGCTACCGAAAAGGGCAGGGCGCTGTTCGAGACCCTGTCGGCCACCCAGACCAGCCGCATCGAGGCCGCCATCGCCGCCCTGCCGCCCGAAGGCGGCCGCATCGTGCGCGAATTTTTCGTCGGCATGGTCGAGCCGCGCGACCGGCCGACGCTGGACCGGCTGAAGCTCACGGAAAAGCTGTAGGGGCGGATCCCCCCAAAAATGCGCGAACCCCCACCTCACCTCCCCCTGATAGGGGGAGGGGGTCGAGAGATCGGGGTTTTCGCTGAGGGTTCGGCGAACGCGGAACGGTCCCTCCCCCTGCCAGGGGGAGGCCAGGTGGGGGTTATCTACTACCGCCCCAGTTCCTCGCTGCGCTTGCGGGCCGCCGACACGGTCCGCGTGATCAGCTTCGTCAGTTCCGGCATCAGCACGTCCAGCCCGGCTGCCGTGGTGCCGTTGGGCGAGGTGACGTTCTTGCGCTGCGTCTCGGCGGAGGCCGGATCGGCGTCGAGCAGCGCGGCGGAGCCGATCACGGTGCCGCGGGCGAGGCGCATGGCGATGTCGGGGCTGAGGCCCTCGGCCTCGGCGGCGGCGGCCAGCGCCTCGACGAGGTGGAACACATAGGCCGGGCCGGAGCCGGACACGGCGGTGACGGCGTCGATATCGCCCTCGCGCTCGAGCCAGACCACCTCGCCCACGCCCTCGAGCAGCGCCGATGCCGTTTCGCGTTCGCGCGCATCGACCTGGGGACCGGCGAACGCGCCGGTGATGCCCTTGCCGAGCCGGGCGGGCGTGTTGGGCATGGTGCGGATCACGCGGCCGGTCGCCAGCCCCTCGCTCAGCCGGGCGATGTCGATGCCGGCGGCGACAGAGATCACCAGCGTGTGCGGCCCCATCACCGCGCCGAGCCGGTCGAGCACCGGGTCGATGATCTGCGGCTTGACGGCGAGCACCAGCACGTTGGGCTGCAGCCCCGCCGCGTTCTCGTTGAGCATCAGGCCATAATCATTGGCGAGGTCCTTGGCGTCGGGCGAGGGGTGCGGGTCGACCAGCACGAGGTTTTCCGGCGGCATGCCGGCCTCGAGCCAGCCGCGTGCCAGCGCCAGCCCCATCTTGCCGGCCCCGATCAGCATGACCGGGCCGATATCGCGTAGCGGCGTGCTCACGCCTCACCCACGGTTTCGAACATCACCTGGGTCAGCGCCTCGTTGGCCGACTTGCCGGCCCAGACCACGAACTGGAAGGCCTGATAATAAAGGTCGCACGCATCGGTCGCCGAGCGCAGCAGCGCCTCGCATTGCTGGGGCGACACCTCGGCGCCGCCGGTCAAAAGGTGCGAGTTGCGGAACAAGACCACGCCTTCCTTGTTCCAGATGTCGAAATGGCCGATCCACAGCTGCTCGTTGATCAGCGCGATCAGCTGCTTGATCTCGCTGCGGCGCCCTTCGGGGACCTTGAGGTCGAAGGCGCAGGCGATGTGCAGGCTTTCGAGATCCTCCATCCAGTTGAACGAGACGTGATAATCGCTCCAGGCGCCGCGAACGGAGATGGAGATCTCGTCCGCCTCCTGGCGCTCGAAGGTCCAGTCGTTGATCGAGGCGATATGCTCGATGATGTCGACCGGGTGGATGTTGCGATCCTGTTCGATCTCGAGAAGTGACATGGAAGTGTGTCGCCTTGGCTACCGGGGTATGGACCGGACCGTGATCCGGGTGGCTGACGCATCGAACGCAACGAACTGACATCCCGCGATGGATGCCTTCACGAATCGTCGGCGTTAACCGTACACGCCCGCGCCGATTCCGGGCATCGGTCGGCCGGTCAACCGCTGGATTCTCTTGTGGATGATCGGCCCCGCAGGGTTAACGCAGTCTTAATTCCGCCCGCCGGCACGAGATGCGGGCGAGCGGAATCGGGACAGTCTTCACGTTACGCCACCGACTGGCGCGCGGCGCGGCGGGCGGCGACCGCGTCGGCAAGCTCGCGCAGCGCCCTTGCCGTGGTCTCGAAGTCGATGCAGCCATCGGTGATCGACTGGCCATAGGTCAGCGGCCGGCCGGGCACATGGTCCTGGCGCCCGGCGACGAGGTTGGATTCGATCATCACGCCCATGATGCGCTCGTCGCC
>JAEWHZ010000005.1 GCA_023387585.1 Pseudomonadota bacterium | reverse complement strand
TCGATGGCCAGCGCGTGCACCCGCGCCTGCAATTCCTCGCTCAGCGCCTCGTTGATCAAGCGGTGTTGCGCGACCCGGCCGAGCCCGTCAAAATGGCGGGTCGAGATTCTCACCCGGAAATGGGTCTCGCCACCTTCGCGCCATCCGGCGTGGCCAAAGTGCTTGTTCGACTCGTCGATGACCTCGAGCAGATCGGGCTTAAACCTTTGGGTGAGTTTTTCGGTGATGATGTCTGCCAGACTCATGGTCGCTCTGCGCGTTGAAGAAATTAGGGCCTAGCTAGGCGTGATGAAGCTCGATTCCAAGCTGTTCGATCAAATCCGGGTCCGTCCGCGCCGCGAGGAGAAGCCCGAGCCGCAAATGCACCCCTGCGCCTGGGAAGGCTGCGAGGAGCCGGGCCGCTATCGCGCGCCGAAAGGCCATCGCGCCGAGGGCCAGTACCATCATTTCTGCCTCGAGCATGTGCGCCACTACAACACGGCGTTCAACTTCTTCTCCGGCATGGACCGCGACGAGCTCGAGGATGCGCTGAACGCCCAGCCACGCCCCGAGACGCGCCGCTCCTTCGCCACCGGCGAGGCGCACGCCGCCCATTCGCGCACGGCGCGCACCGCCGGCATGCGCCCGGGCGAGCGGTTCGGCGATCCCTTCGGCGTCTTCGCGCGCTATCGCTGGCGCCAGGCCAAGGCCGAGGGCCGCGCCCCCAAGCGCGTGGTGCCGCTCACCGAATCCGACCGGCGCGCGCTCGAAACGCTCGGGATCACCCGCCGCGTGCCGTCCGACGAGATCAAGACGGCCTACAAGGCGCTGGTCAAGCTGCACCACCCCGACGCCAATGGCGGCGACAAGGGCTCCGAGGAGCGCCTGCGCGCCATCATCGCCGCCTATTCGCACCTCAAGAAAACCGGGCTCGTCACGCGCTGAGCCGCCGCACCGGGCCGGGGAATCCGTCCTACCCCGGGCGCCGCTATGCTGCTATAGAGCCCCCCGATCGCCTTTTTTCGACTCCCTTGCAAAGCCGCTTCCGATGACCGAGTTCACCAGCCTGCCCGACACGCAATTCTCCGCGCGCGACCTGTTCGGCATCGACACCGACCTCAAGGTGCCCGGCTATGCCGAGCGCACCGAGCACGTGCCGCCGCTCGATCCGGACTATCTGTTCGACCGCAACACCACGCTCGCCATCCTCGCCGGCTTCGCCTTCAACCGCCGCGTCATGGTCCAGGGCTATCACGGCACCGGCAAGTCGACCCATATCGAGCAGGTCGCCGCCCGGCTGAACTGGCCGCTGGTGCGCGTCAACCTCGACAGCCATGTCAGCCGCATCGACCTCGTCGGCAAGGACGCGATCGTCCTGCGCGACGGCAAGCAGATCACCGAGTTCCGCGACGGCATCCTGCCCTGGGCGGTGCAGAACAACATCGCGCTGGTCTTCGACGAATATGATGCCGGCCGCCCCGACGTGATGTTCGTCATCCAGCGCGTGCTGGAGCAGTCCGGCCGCCTGACGCTGCTCGACCAGAACCGCGTGATCGTGCCGCACCCGGCCTTTCGCCTCTTCGCCACCACCAACACCATCGGGCTGGGCGACACCTCCGGCCTCTATCACGGCACCCAGCAGATCAACCAGGGCCAGATGGACCGCTGGAGCCTCGTCGTCACGCTCAACTATCTGGCGCATGACAAGGAAGTCGGCATCGTTCTCGCCAAGAACAAGACCTATGCCGCGAGCGAGACCGGGCGCAAAACCATCTCCAACATGGTGCGCATGGCCGATCTCACCCGCCAAGCCTTCATCAACGGCGATCTGTCGACGGTGATGAGCCCGCGCACGGTGATCACCTGGGCCGAGAACGCCGACATCTTCGGCGATGTCGGCTTCGCCTTCCGGCTGACCTTCCTCAACAAATGCGACGAGCTCGAGCGCCCCGTGGTCGCCGAGTTCTACCAGCGCGTCTTCGGCGAGGACCTGCCCGAATCCGCCGCCAATCTGGCGGTCGTCGCCTGACGCGCCCCGCACCCGTTTCGACATGGCCCAGCCCCCGCGCGGAAAACCCAACAGACCGGATGCGACCCAGCCGTTCAAGACGGCCATGGGCGCCACCGTGCGCGCCATCGGCGGCAGGCCCGAACTGGAAGTCAGCTTCACCTCCGACCGCCCGCTGCTGACCGCCGACAAGGCGCGCCTCGCCAATCTGCCGCGCCTGCCCACCCGCCGCGACATCGCCGTCGCCCGCGGCCAGGGCGACGCCATGGCCATGCGGCTCGCCAGCCACGATCCCGCCACCCACCGCCGGCGCGCCCCCCTCGACGCCGAGGCCCGCGCCGCCTTCGATGCGCTCGAACAGGCCCGCGTCGAATCGCTGGGGTGCCTGCGCATGCCCGGCATGTCCGGCAATATCGCCGAGATGCTGGAAGACCGCCTGTTCCGCGCCAACATGGCCGAGATCGACGCTCGCGACGACGCCCCCATCGCCGAGGCGCTCGGCCTGATGCTGCGCGAAAAGCTCGCCGGCATCCCAGTGCCGGCCTCCGGCCAGGCGCTGGTCGATCTGTGGCGCGCCGACATCGAGAGCCGCGCCGGCGATGCGCTCGACGAACTCACGGGCCTGTTCGACGACCAGGACGGCTTTGCCCGCGCCGCCAAGCAGGTGCTGCGCCAGCTCGACATGGTGCCCGAAGGCGAGTTCGACGATCCCGACGGCGAGGGCGACGAGGCCGAGACCAATGCCGAGCCCGAACAGGCCGAGGGCAACGAGCAGACCCCCGAAGAGGGCCAGGGGGAGGACGACCGCTCCGACGCCGCCGAGGACGAGGCCGGTGGCGACAATGACGAGACCGGCGAGACCGAGGGCGCCGAGGCCCAGCTCAAGGACATGGACGAGGACGCCGCCCCCGAGGCCGGCGAAGAAGCCCCCATGCCCCCGCCGGCGAAGGACGGCGAAAGCGCGCTCTCCAACCAGTTCGTCTACAAGGTGTTCACCACGAAGTACGACGAGATCGTGCGCGCCAACGAGCTGTCCCCGCCCGACGAGCTCGACCAGCTGCGCGGCCAGCTCGACAAGCAACTCGAAAACCTCGCCGGCGCCGTCGCCCGCCTCGCCAACAAGCTGCAACGCCGCCTGATGGCCAAGCAGAACCGGAGCTGGACCTTCGACCTCGAAGAGGGCCTGCTCGACACCGCGCGCCTCACCCGCGTCGTCATCGACCCGCTCTCGGCCCTGTCCTTCAAGGTCGAGAACGACACCGATTTCCGCGACACCGTCGTGACGCTTTTGATCGACAATTCCGGCTCCATGCGCGGCCGGCCGATCACCATCGCCGCCATCTGCGGCGACATCCTCGCGCGCACCCTCGAACGCTGCGGCGTCAAGGTCGAGATCCTGGGCTTCACCACCCGCGCCTGGAAGGGCGGGCACAGCCGCACCGACTGGCTCGATGCCGGCCGGCCGCCCAATCCCGGCCGCGTCAACGACATCCGCCACATCATCTACAAGGGCGCCGACGAGCCCTGGCGCCATGCGCGGCGCAATCTCGGCCTTTTGCTCAAGGAAGGCCTGCTCAAGGAGAACATCGACGGCGAGGCCCTGCAATGGGCGCAGAAGCGCCTGATGGCCCGCCCCGAGAACCGGCGCATCCTCATGGTCATCTCCGACGGCGCGCCGGTCGACGATTCCACCCAGTCGGTCAATGCCGGCAACTATCTCGAGGCCCATCTGCGCCAGGTGATCGAGGACATCGAGATCCGCTCGCCCATCGAGCTGGTCGCCGTCGGCATCGGCCACGACGTCACGCGCTATTACCGCCGTGCCGTCACCCTGCTCGATGCCGAGGAGCTGGCCGGCGCGCTGACCGACGAGCTCGCCGCCCTGTTCGACGAGCCCGGCCCCGCCCCGATGCGCCGGGCGCGGATGTGAGCCTGCGCGTCGCAGCCCTGGCGCTTGCGACGCTGATCGCCGCCGCGCCTCCGCCCCTTCAGGCGCAAGACGACATCGTCGCCGTCACCGCAACGCCCGTCACCCGTTTCCAGGGCCGCGAGCCCGGCGAGCGCATCGGCGAATTGATCTGGCGCGGCGGGCTCAACCTCACCAGCCCCGATCCCCGCTTCGGGGGCCTGTCCGGTCTCGCCTTCGCCGATGATGACGGCAATCTGGTCATGGTCACCGATCGCGGCCAGTTCGTCTCCGGCCGATTGCTGCACGACGAAGCCGGCGCCCCGCAATTGCTGACCGGAATCGCCATTTCCCCCATCCGCAATTCCTCCGGCGCCGAGCTGCCGCGCCAGTTCGCCCGCGATGCCGAATCCGTCGAGATCGTCTTCCGCGACGGCGAGCCCGCCGCCGCCCGCGTCGGCTTCGAGCACCTCACCCGCGTCGCCGATTTCGCCCTCTCCGAACTGCGCCCCGGCGGCGGCGCCCGCGAAATCGCCATCCCCGACTGGCTCACCGCCGCGCGCACCAACGCCACCATCGAAAGCCTCTGCATCGCGCCGGAAACCTCGCCCGTCGCAGGCTCCACCCTGATCATCACCGAGGGCGTGCGCGCCGAAACCGGGGCCCTGCGCGGCTACATGATCGGCGTGCGCGACCGCGGCGACCTCACCTACCGCCCCGCCACCGACGCCGTCCCCACCGACTGCGCCTTCCTGCCCGACGGCGACCTCGTCGTCCTCGAACGCGGCCTGGGCTTTCTCCGCCTCACCATGCGCCTGATCCGCATCCCCGCCGCCGAAATCCGCCCCGGCAACGAGCTGCGCGGCGAATTGCTGCTCGAAGCCTCCGGCGGCGGCGTCTCCAACATGGAAGGCCTCGGCATCCACACCCGCCCCGACGGCGAAACCCGCCTCACCGTCATCGCCGACGACAACATGTCCGCCTGGCTCGACACCATTCTCTTGGAATTTGCGTTGCCTTAGCCTTCGGATTCCCCGATTCGATTCAGACGATCCGAAGACCCAGATGCTCCACCATCGGGTCAAAATCCCGATCGTCATGCAGCAAGGCATGACCGCCCGCTATGCAGAAAGACCCGATGATCACGTCGACTGTCTTGCGAATGGTAATGCCTCGCGCTCTGAGCAGCCGATAATTGCGGGCCGCTTGAACGGCGAGCCGCTCGCCGAGCATCGATACGATCGTGAATTGACGCAGATTTCGTTCGATCAAGGCTGCATGACGATCGTCACGCGCCCCTTGCAGGACTTCGAGCAGGATCAGATCCCCGACCAGGATATCGCGCTCCCCGTCGAGGTTTCTCAATGTCAGAACAGCGGGGGTTTCGGCGTTCCGCAGATGGGCGATCCAGACCGAGCTGTCGATGACGATCATCCGTGATGGTCGCGGTTCCGGCCCTCCCGCATCGTGTCGAGATCGCCCTCCCAACCGATGCCCGCCAGTTCGGCAATGGCATTCTGTTGCCGATGCTTGCGCAACAGCAGCCGAAGCGCTTCCTCTACGGTCGCCTTCTTGGTCGAGCCGGTGATGGCCAAGGCCGCCTGCATCAGCTCGTCATCGAGTTCGATATTCGTCCGCATCATGCAACCCAATGTGTACGATATGAAAGAAAGATACACATCAGGTGCGTTTGCTACAAGGGACGACGGCTTTCACGCATCGTCCCCGCCGCCATGCTCGCGCACCAGCGCCGGCAGCTCGGGCGGCGGGGGCGGCTCATGCGGGCGGCCGAAATCGGGGGCGGCGGTTTCCTGGCCGGCATCGATGATCGAGCGGCGGACGGCGCGGGTCCGGGTGAACAGCGCCTCAAGCGCCGGCCCGTCGCCGACGCGCACCGCACGCTGCAGCACCGAAAGATCCTCGAGAAAGCGCCCCAGCATCTCCAGCACCGCCTCGCGATTGGTCAGGAACACGTCGCGCCACATCACCGGGTCGGAGGCGGCGATGCGGGTGAAGTCGCGAAACCCCGAGGCCGAGAACTTGATCACCTCCGACTGCGTCGCCGCCTCGAGATCGGCCACCGTGCCGACGATGTTGTAGGCGACGAGATGCGGCACATGGCTGGTGATGGCCAGCACCATGTCATGATGCGCGGCATCCATCGCCTCGACATTGGAGCCCATGGCCCGCCAGAACGCCGACAGTTTTTCCACCGCCGCCGGATCGGTGCCGGGCACCGGCGTCAACACGCACCAGCGATTGGTGAACAGTTCGGCAAAGCCCGCAGCCGGGCCGGAATGTTCGGTGCCGGCGATCGGGTGGCCGGGAATGAAGCTCACCCCCTGCGGCACATGCGGGCCCACCACCTTGACGACATGCTGCTTGACCGAGCCGACATCGGACAGGATCGCGCCGGGCTCCAGCGCCGGCCCGATCTGCGCCATCAGCGCCCCATAGGAGCCGACCGGCGTGCACAGGATCACGAGGTCGGCCCCGCGCACCGCCTCGGCGGCGTCGAGCGTATAGACATCGCCCAGCCCCAGTTCGCGCGCCTCCTCCAGCGTTTCCTCCCGGCGCGTCGATATGGCTATGGTATCGACCAACCCCTGCCGGCGCGCCGCCAGCGCGATGGAGGAGCCGATCAGCCCGATGCCGATCAGGGCGAGGCGGCGAAAGCGGTGGGTCATTTGCGGGTCCCGAACGGTTCGAGGGTCTTGGCCACGGCGCGCATCGCCGCTTCCGTGCCGATGGTGATGCGCAGCCCGTTGGCGATGCCGTAGGAGCCGGCCACCTGGCGCACGATATAGCCCGCCGCCGCCAGCGTCTCGAAGGCGTTTTCGGCCTCCTCGGCGTCGGAGAACAGCACCAGGACGAAATTGGCCTCGCTCGGCACCACCCGCAGCCGGTTGCCGTCGATCTGCGCCGTCAGCCAGTCGCGCCATTCGGCGTTATGCGCCTTGAGTTTTTTGGTGAATTCGACGTCGCGCACCGCCTCGGCCGCCGCCAGCTGGCCGGCGAGGTTGACGTTGAACGGCCCGCGAATGCGGTTGAGCGCATCGACGATGTGGTCGGGCCCGTACATCCACCCCACGCGCGCCGCCGCCAGCCCCATCTTCGAGAAGGTGCGCACCATCACCACGTTCTCGGCCGCGCGCACCAGGTCGATCC